>JBDNAO010000272.1:0-14801 GCA_039768375.1 Desulfobacterales bacterium
CGCACCAGTCGCGGGTTCCAGTTGCCGGCCAGTTGACCGTCCAGGCGCAACAATGGCGCAGCGGCAAGCCCCGAGAGGGCCGAAAGGACGAATTGCCGGCGGGTGACGTCGGGAAGCGCGAGCTCGCCGGTGGCCGAAATGGTCGTCCGGTAGCCGACCAGATCGTGACGGCATTCGGCGAGGCAATTCAAGCACAGGACGCATTCGTGGGTCTGGATGACGCCGGCCGGTGCGCAGGCCCCTTCACAGTTCCGTTCGCAGATGTGACAGTCGGTGCATTCGGGGTCTCGCTTGCCGATGCGCCACACCGCATGACGACCGAGAAGGCCGAATAGTGCGCCCAGCGGGCAGACGAAGCGGCAATAGAACCGCGGCGTCCGAAGGTTGAGGAAGACGGCGGTCAGAAAAACCGCCCCGATCAGCCAGGCGCCCTCGTAGAACCGGGTGCCGCCGGCTAGACCGATAGGCGCCTCGTCCATCATGGGCATGAGCACCAGGTTTACCGAGCGGTGCATCAGGGGAAGCGGATCGAGCAGACCGATCAGCAGAGAGGCGGACAGCGATTGCCCGTCGCCGGTCAAAATGCCGGCGACGGTCCAGACACTGCCGGTCAGCAATATAACAACCAGCATTCGTTGCGCGGGTCTCGACGCTCTCCTGGACATCATGAAGGCAGCGGCCGCCAAGCCGGCGGCCGCTGCCCAAAAAAGATAGGGAAGATTCCGCGGCGGTGCGAATACCCGGTTGAGCAGGTCGGCCGAGGCCACTGCCAGCAGAGATATCAGGATCCAGTACTTGACGACCTGCCAGCGGGAGGGCTGGTTGAGCCGGGCCTTTTCGGGCGCCGGCTTGCGGCGTCGGCCCAGCCAGCCCACAAACTGGTGCAGGCTGCCGAAGGGGCAGAGCCAACCGCAGAAGAACCGGCCCAGCAACACGGTCAAAACGAGGGTTGCAAGGCCCCACAGCAGGCCCGCAAACAGGGTGCCGGTGGTCAGCAGGGAGGCCAAACCCACCAGCGGGTCCAGCTGGAGGAGCCAGTTCACCGGCCAGCCGCGCAGCTGCCACCACGCCTGCCCGAGGGTGGTCGTTACACAAAACCACAGGAACAAGGTCAGGAAGAAGATCTGGGAAATGCGGCGCGCGGTGCGGGTTTTCATATGAAAAAGCCTTGATATCTGTAGATTACGCCGGGTGACCGGATTTTACTCCCGCCTATAGTCGGGACAAAACTCGCTTAAAAGTGAGCCTAAAACCGAACAAGGTCGAGGCTTCGAAAGAGAATGAATCTTAAACTTCATCATCGTGATTTCGGCAAAACATTTCTCTTTGTTCGGTTCAATGCTCACTAATACACTCAAACAGTTGGTCCTTTTGAAATCCGATCACCCGGCTCCATGCAGAAGTTCACCGAGAACCGCTGTGTCCTCGAATCGGATATTGCTTTTTGCCGGATTCGTAAGAAGTCTGTTTTACTCGCTCAATTTTCCGGCGCGAAAACCGGTTTGAGCAGCGCGTAATCGGCGGTGCCGGCGCCGGCCGCTGCTGCCATGCCGATGTACGGCAGGTCTCCGGCTGTTTTGCCGATGAGGCTTGCACCATACGCATCCGCGGCTACCTGATCGGTGCTGACGATCATGGTGCGGGTCTCCTTCAGGTCCGAGAGGGAGCCGCCGGTGGGACCGTTGGTGACCATGCTGGTCGTGCCGTCAAGAATGACCAGGGTCGGTTTGACCATCAGGGCCAGTTCCTTGATGATGGTGTGGATGTCCTGGTGGAAAATGTTGCGGCGGCCGCCGAGAAGACCGTACCAGTTCTTCATGGTCATGGAAGCCCCGCTGCGGTGGTGGTCCTTGACCGGCGCCAATCCGATGAGTTTGTTGACGGACTTGAAGGGTTCGAACAGCAGCGGCCAGTTCCGGATCAGTTTGGCTCCCGGGAGGGTGATCGGTCTGAAAAACGGTTCGGCCGGCAGCATGACCCGACCACCGGACGATTCGGCCGCGCGGGCAATGCCGGTCAGGGCGAAGCAGCTGGCGGGGTCGTTGATCGGGTTGTCGGTCACGATCACCGCAACCGCCCCGGCCTTCAGACACAGACGGGTCACCTCGGCCACCAGTTGCGGGTGTGTCGTGGCCGACAGCGCCGGCGGTGAGGCAAAAGCGGCGTTGACTTTCAGCAGGACGCGGTCGCCGGGTTTGACGAAGGTTTCGATACCGCCCACCGCCTGCATGGCTTGCCGAACCGTTTGGGCCCGATCCGCACCCCGGGCGATGCCCATCCTGGGTTTTTGCCCGGAGATCGAAAAATCGGCCAGGCGGACACCGGTAGATTGCTTCGCTGAGCCGCGCTGTGGACCATGCGGGTCGTAAAACCAATATGACAGGGTGCCGGCGGCACAAACCGAGAGCCCGGCCTTGGCGCAGCGGATCAAAAACTCCCGCCGTTTGATCGCGTCCATTGAGGCGTTTTTTGGATTACGGCCGACCACGGATGGCCTCCTCGATACTGGTGTCCAATGACCGGGCGAGCGCCACGGCCTGGTTCTTGTCTGCGGCCGCATGCACACCCGCAATGAAGACATCACGGGCGAAAATGATGTCATATTCGTCCATGATCTCGACGATAACGGCGTCCCGCATACCACCGTCATCCAATATCCTACCGCCGAACGCCAGCAAAAACGTGCGGTACGCTGCCGCCAGATCCGTCGCCGTCTCCGGCGACCCGCGCGCGGAGACGAATGCGCTCAGCGTGGATCCGTTCAGATGATATTCGGCCACGAATACCCGGTCGAATTTTTCGAAGCCGAAGGCATCGGCGGGAATCAAGGTGATGCTCTGAGGGTCGAGGCCGGCTTCCGGAAAGAGCGCGGTTTCTGTGATGGTTTCGGTCGCCACCGGTGTGACGCGGTTGAAAGCTTCGGCCAAGGTCTGCATCCGGTTCTGGATTGCCTCGGAAGCCTCGGAGGCAATCAACTCGACGTAGTAGGGCCCGTGCACCCAGTAGAGGGCGTTGGCGGTCCGGTAGGCGTAGCGGCCGAGGGCGGGCGAGGGTACGGCATCATCGCGCTGCTGGGAGCTGTAAACCGCAAAGGCGTTCTTCTGAGAGGCCATATCGAAGATGAAGATTTCCATCCAGGTTTCGGCGGTTGAGGTATCGCTGAACCGCTGGCTCTGCAGGCGCTTGAAACCGGCCGACAGATAAAGCTCGGCCTTACCGTCGATTTTATCCGACAGCGTGTCCGGCCCGAAGGTTTCCGGGGCCGTCAGAACCGATACGTTTTGGGGCAGCGGAACCAGCGCAACCGCTGTCTGGGAGGCCGGGAGCGCCGCCGGACTGCCGCTGATCACCTGATCGGCGGCCAGCTGCAACACGGCCGGGTTGAAATGAGACTGGCGCATCAGGATCACCCCGGCTGTCAAGGCCAACACAGACAGGATTCCGAAACTTAAAATCGTTTCGAAGCGGGAAGGATTTTTTGCTTTGGTGTTCATGCAGGCCTGATCCGCTGCGGCTCGCGCTTTCATTCAAATAAGGATTGTCGGCCCGTAGCAGCCCATCACGGAGGGCGTTATTGGCAGCAATGAAGCGAACCGGATGTAAACGATCCGGAAACGTGGATCTGCGATGCAACCAGTTGTCGTTCCGAACGCGGCCCGGCGAGCGCCCGGGCGGAAACGGAACGGACACCGATTGGCCGATCGTTCTTCTTATAAAAAATTGACTGTTCCTGTCAATGCCAAGCGTTTCCCATCAACAATTCTCGGTGAAATCAAGAACTCTATAGCTTACGCCGGCTGACCGGATTTTAATTCCGCCATAGGCGGGACAAAACGCGCGCAAAAGTGAGCCTAAAACCGAACAAGGCTGAGGCGTCGAAAGAGAATGAATCGTAAACTTTATCATCGCGGAATCGACAAAATGCCATTTTTGGGTTGAAATTTTCAATATTATATTGCATTCATAGCTTGCGCTGAAAGCTGGCTGATTCAACCTGTAACAATTTTAGTCAATACACTGGCGTGATGTCGTTAACCAAAAGGGGGATTATGAGGATGCAGGTCAAAAGGATAGGATTCTTGTGCGTGGTGTTGGCGATCATGGTCGGATTGACATGCGAGGTTTTCGGTCAGGATTCTGAAGGCGAGATGTGCGTGCCGATGGGCGTCATTACCATCAAGCCCCCGCCGGAGGTCACCCCGCAGAAGAGCCCGGTCGATTTTCCCCATTCGCGCCATTTTGCGACTGACTGCAAATCATGCCATCATACATGGAAAGGCGAGGAAAATATCCAAGGCTGCCAGACCTCCGGCTGCCACGACCAGGCCAGCGCGCCGAAAACCACCGAGTCCTACCTGTCCTATTCGGACGTGTCGATAAAGTATTACAAGTACGCCTATCACGAAGCCTGCATTGGTTGCCACAAGGAAATCCGCGCCAAGAATCTGCAGACGGCAAAGTCCTACCAGGTACTGGGTGAGGCCCTACCGGCGGCAGGACCCTCCGGCTGTATCGAATGCCATCCGAAATAGCGTTTGCTTGCGACACGGATGTCCCACAAAGGGTGGTCTGTCGACCACCCTTTGTGTTGTTGCGCGGCGCCTCATAACGGTGTCCGCCTCTTTGCGCTGAAGCCGACGCGCAGTCTTGCTTCGGCAGGGATCGATTTATGACCGGCGGCCAGAGACAATCGATGTTGTGCCCCAACTGCGGCAAGCTGATCAATACCAGCGAACCCCGCTGCCCCTATTGCGGGATCGGGCGTCCCGCTTCCGTGGGCAAACGTCTGATGGGAGCCGTTGGCCTGAGTAACCCGGATCGCCTCATCCGCGGAGTGATCTATGTCAATGTCGGCATGTATCTCATCTCGCTTCTCTTCAGCCAGAGCCGTATCGGTTTGTCCATGAATCCGCTGACCTTCCTGTCCCCCGGGGATAATAGTCTATTCCTGCTGGGAATGACCGGAACCATCCCCATCGACCGATTCGGGCGCTGGTGGAGCCTTCTGGCGGCCAATTATCTGCACGGCGGTATTCTGCACATCTTTTTCAACATGGCGGCTTTCAGGCAGTTGGCCTTTCTGACCGTGCGCGAATACGGCACCTACCGCATGGTGGTCATCTACACCGCCAGCGGAACGCTCGGATTCCTGGTCTCCTACCTGGCGGGCATTCCCTACACCATCGGAGCGTCGGCGGCGGTCTGCGGGTTGATCGGGGCCATGCTCTACTATGGAAAGAGTCGGGGGGGCGTTTACGGTCACACGATTTACCGCCAGGTCGGTTCCTGGGCGATCGCACTCGTCGTTTTCGGCCTGCTGATTCCGGGGATCAACAACTGGGGGCACGTCGGCGGCGGGGTTGCCGGTGCCCTGATCGGCTATCTCTTGGGCTACCGCGAGCGTTCCGGGGAACGACCGATTCATCGGTTGCTGGCCGGCGTCTGCGCTGTCATGACACTGGTGTTTCTCCTCTACGCCGTTGTCTCCGCCGTTATTTACCGCTTTGCAGGGTGAGCGGCCGGAGACGATCATTGACGGCCCTACCCCGGCTAGTGTCTCGTCACAAATTGTCTTATCTATTATCAATGGATGCCGAATCATCACACAAGACCCCGGAATTCCAACCGGGAGAAATCATCGGACAGATCGGCACGATTATCCGCGGCAAAGAAGCGCAGGTCCGACTGGCCTTGACCTGTCTCTTCGCGCGGGGGCATCTTCTCATCGAAGATCTGCCCGGCATCGGCAAGACAACCCTCGCCAAGGTCCTGTCCCGGGTGCTGGGACTGAATTTTCGCCGGATTCAGTGCACCAGTGACATGCTGCCGGGAGACATTCTCGGCGTATCGGTTTTCGAGCGCAAAACCAGCACCTTCGTGTTCCATCCCGGCCCCATTTTTACGCAGGTCCTGCTGGCAGACGAGATAAACCGGGCGACCCCAAAAACCCAGAGTGCCCTGCTGGAAGCGATGGGCGAGCGTCAGGTGACCGTCGACGGTAAAACCCGCGGTCTGGGAGAGCCGTTTTTCGTAATCGCCACCCAGAACCCCCTGGAACAATTCGGGACCTTTTCACTGCCCGAGAGCCAGCTGGACCGTTTTTTAATGCGCATCGATCTCGGCTACCCCGATCGGGCGGCCGAGAAAAGCCTGTTGCAAATGGGCGAGACCAGAGGCGCCCTCGAGGAGCTGCAACCGATTCTCACCAGCGAAGACGTGCTCATGATTCAAGGGCAGGTGAGAGCCGTCCACGTCTCCGACGCCCTGTTCGACTATCTTCAGGACCTGCTCGATTTTACGCGCCAGTCGGCCGAATTCCACGTGGGACTCTCCCCCCGGGCCGGACTCAGTTTGCTGGCGGCCACCCGCTCCCGGGCGTATCTTGCAGGAAGGGACTTTGCGCTGCCGGAGGACCTGCAGCAGGTTCTGCCCTGGGTGGTCGGCCACCGTCTGCGCGCGCAGGGCGGGAGCCGCTATTTCACCTCGGATCAGCTCCTGTCGATCCTCAGCCAGGTCCCCGTTCCCTGATCATGGTGCAACACGACGATTCCACCCGCTCGCGAAAAGTATTTTCCGCTGCCGTCCTGCCCTTCACGATCAGTCCCAGGCACCTGTCATGGCGACCGACGCGTTTCGGCTTTGTGTTTGCTTTACTGGTGACCGGCATCCTGGCGGGTGCGATCAACTACGCCAACAATCTCGGCTTCCTGCTCGGCTTCCTGCTCGGCGGTGTGGGGGTTGTTTCCCTGTTCCACGGTTACGGCAATCTGAGGACGCTGACCCTGGCGGCCGTCCGTGCTGAGCCGGTTTTTGCCGGTGAAGAGGCGACCTTCGAGTTATCCACGCGCGCCGACGGCTCTGGAGCGGCGGCGGTCCGCTTTGCCCTCGGAAGGCAGCCGGCATCAACGGCACCCACGGATCTTCCCTCAGGGCGCACGACCACGACCCGGATACGGGTTCCGGCACCCCAACGCGGACTTCTCGACTCAGGTGGCGTAGTGATTGTTTCGGAATACCCTCTCGGTCTCTTCAGATTTTCCTGCCGTCTTCAGCCGGACCTGACGTGTTTGGTGTACCCCAAGCCGGCGGCGGAAGGGATTATGCCGGTTAGCCATTCAGCCGGCCGGAAGGGCGAAGGCAAGAACCGGGGTGGCGAGGATGACGATTTCCAGGGGTTGCGACCCTATCGTCCCGGCGACCCTCTGCAACACATTTCTTGGAAGGCCTCCGCCCGGGGCCAGGGACTTTTCACCAAAGAATTTGCCGGAACCGGCGGTGCAACCGCATGGCTGGACTGGGATGCGGCCGACGGCCCGGATCCAGAACACAAACTGGCGCTTCTCTGCCGTGCCGTACTTCAGGCCCAGCGGGGCCGCCTGGAATACGGCCTTCGTCTACCCGGCCGCGTTATCGAACCGGACAGAGGGGAACACCACCAAAAAAACTGTCTGGCGGCCCTGGCCCTTTACTCCTGAGCCGAAGGTACCCGGGATGAACCCCCGATGAAAAACGTCCACAGGCACATACCAGCCTTGATTGGGGCCTTGCTGGTCTCCCTGGTGCCGCACCTGACCGTGCTGCCGCCCTGGGTCGTTCTCTGGTGCCTGACAACTTGGGGCATCATTTTCTTGCGTCTCAAGACCGGACGAAGCCAGCCGGGAAGGGGTGTTCGCCTGCTGTTGATTCTGGGCGGCACCACGGCCGTCTTCCTGAGTTCCGGAGGTGGAGTGGACCGATTTTCAGGGATCAGCCTCTTGTGGATCATGGCCAGCATCAAAATGATGGAAATCCAGTCGCGCCGGGATGTCATGGTGATGATCCTGCTGACCTATTTTCTGACGGCATCCATTCTCTTTTTCGATACCGGTCTTTTTGCCGGTCTTTACGCGCCGGCGGCCCTGCTCGTCGTAACAGCCGTTCTGGCACGTGTCATCCATCCGTCCAGCGGCTGGCGCAGGAACTTGTCGCTCGCCGCCGGAATTTTTTTTCAGTCCCTGCCGCTGACCCTCGTACTGTTTCTTTTCTTTCCGCGAGGCCAGGGTTACCTTTGGGGGCTGCAGGGGCCTCAGGCCGGTATCAGCGGTTTTTCCGATCAGCTGCGACCAGGCGGCGTGTCCCAGGTCGTTGTCAACCGGGCCATCGCCTTCAGGGCCGAGTTCGCCGGGTCCGTGCCGGCATCCGGGCGTCTCTACTGGCGCGGCGTCACTTTTACCGATTTCGACGGCGATGTCTGGCGCACCGGCGACACGGACTATGGGCCGGCACCGTCATTGACCGGCAGCGGGAAAACAGACTACACCGTCGCGCTCGAGCCGCATGGACAGCGGTGGCTTTTTGCACTCGATCTGCCGGTCGACTCTTCGTCCGGCACTTTCATCACAGCCGATCGCACGCTGATGGCGATCCGCAGGGTGACCCGGCGTTTGCAGTACAGCGTCCAGTCGCTGACCGATTACAAGGCCGATCGGACCGATGTGCCGCCGCCGGCGACCCTGATGTTACCGGATGGCAGCAACCCGCAAGCCCGGAACCTGGCCCGAACATGGCGAGCGGCTGGCAAGGAGCCCGACGAGATCGTCCAGACCGCCCTGCGCTATTTCAGCCAAAACGAATTCGGCTACACACTTCAGGCGCCGCTTCTCGGCCATCAGGCGGTCGACGAATTTCTTTTTCGAACCCGTAAAGGGTACTGTGGGCACTATGCAACGGCGTTCGTTTTCTTGATGCGCGCCGCCAATATACCCGCCCGTGTAGTGGCCGGATATCTCGGTGGCGATGTCAACCCGTTCGGCGGTTACCTCATTGTGCGTCAATCTCACGCTCATGCCTGGGCCGAGGTCTGGCTGCAAGGCAACGGATGGCGACGCGTCGATCCGTCCCTGGCGATCGCACCCCAGCGGGTCAATCGGGGCGTGGCCTCCGCGCTGCCGCAGGACGAACGCACGGCGGTCGAGGTCTTCAGTCCCGATGGACGCTTTTCCCGTTCCTGGAATCACATCCACATGGCTTGGGATGCGGTCGACAGCCAATGGAACAAGTGGGTGCTGGGATATACGCTTGCCCGGCAGAAGACGCTGTTGGCCGGACTCGGCATTGATACCGGCGGTCGAAAGGGCCTGCTGTTTTCCTTGCTGTTGGCCGTTGGCTTGATGGGCCTGATTGTCGGGATCTATGCCGGTCGGGTCTTGAAAACCGCCGCGCTAAAGGACGATGCCGTGCGGCGCTCCTACCGGCTGTTCTGCGGCAAACTCGCTCGTGTCGGCTTGGTCCGCAGCCCCGGTCAAGGGCCGCTCGATTTTGCCGCAGCGGTGAGCACCGCCCGCCAAGACCTGGCCGAAAGAGTCGCGACCATCGTTGCCCTTTACATTCGGCTGCGCTATGATCGCCGCGGCGGCAGCGAAGACTTGAAGCGATTCAAAATCGCCGTAAGACAATTCAAGCCCTCAAAACTTGCTTGATTTATTTGGGATTTTTAATTAAACTTAAGGCATGGAAAATAAAATAATCGAGTTCATCGAGTCGCTTAAAACTAACAAACGGGTCGATACCTTCGACAAGGCTTCCACGAAACAGGCGATCGTCATCCGGTTGCTGTCGCTGTTGGGTTGGGACATCTTCGATGTCGACGAAGTCAAACCGGATCACGCCCTCAAGTCCGTTCAGGTCGACTACGCCCTGAGGCTCAAAAACACCGACATGATATTTATCGGTGTGGAAAAAGTTGGTGAGGATCTGAAATACCACCAGAAGGAGATCCTTGGCGGCGCTTATAAGGAAGACGTCAAGTTTACCGTTTTGACCAACGGGGCGGCCTGGTGGTTCTACCTGTCCGCTGGCGAAGGGTCTTTCGATCAGAAGCGGTTCTGCACGCTGGAAATTTTAAAGCAGCCCCCCAAGGAGGTCGCCGCCCGGCTTGTCGAATTGCTCGAAATGGGCAATGTATCCAAGGGCAAGTCCCTCAAGATTGCCGAATCGATGCAGTTAAAGCGCCAGCGCAAGGTCATCGAAAGGTCGATGGCCGAGGCTTGGAATCGTCTCTTGTCCGAACCCCCCGAGGCGCTGGTCAAACTATTCGGCGATTCGGTCGAAAAGCTTTGTGGCTACAAGCCCGATAAAGAAATGACCCTCTCGTTTTTGTCCGAACGTCTCAAGGTCGCTTCGCCCGAAGAAATCGCTGATTCGAAAAAAGTCGGCGAGTCGAAGAAGCCCACAATCCCGCCTCGATATTTTGAGGGACGGGTCGTCAGCGCTTTTTTCTTCAACGATGTCCGCTGTAAGGTCGATTCCTGGGACGGGTTTCTGATCAAGTTGTGCGAAGAGTTGATTTCAAAACACGACCAGGATGTCGAGAAACTGCTGTGGCACTCGGTCGACAACCGATATTATTTCAGAGAAAACCCGGACGAACTGAGGCTGCCGGTCAACATCGAAGGCACCAACTTATTTGTCGAAACCCACCTGAGTGCCGAAGATACGGTCAAACTTGCCTATTCTCTCCTGAAGGCTTTCGGTTATTCCCTCACTGATCTGGAGATCACTTCAAAGCGGAAATGATCGGCCGGATCAACGGCTCTGATTTGTAAAGGCGCCCACCTTATTTGCGAATCGAAGCGTTAGGACCAGAAGCTGTAGAAATGATGCACCGGTCCGCTGCCGTGTCCCAAGCGGTAGGGGGCACCGGCGCGAATGGCCTCGCCGATGTACTTTTTGGCGTTGCGGACCGCCGGCGCAATAGTTTCGCCTTTCGCCAGGTAAGCGGCAATGGCCGAGGAGAGCGTGCATCCGGTGCCGTGGGTGTTCGCGGTCTGAACCCGCCGGTCCTGGAGAACAACACTACGGTCCTCGTCGGCGATGAAAAGCACATCTGAGCTGTCGTCACCTTGCGTGTGTCCCCCCTTGAGCAGCACGCTGCGGCTACCGAGAGCGGCCAGGCTGCGGGCGGCCGCCTGCATGTCGTCGGGGCCTTTTATCTCCCGTCCCAGCAGCAAGGCGGCTTCGGGCAGATTCGGCGTCAGGACCGTCGCCAGGGGAATCAAGTGATTTTTCAAGGCCGTGATGGCCGCGTCCTGCAGCAGTTTGTCGCCGCTCTGCGCCACCATGACCGGATCGAGGACGATGTTGGCCGCTTCATGCCGCCGCAGTCCGTCCGCCACCGCCTGGATCAATTCCGCCGAATAGAGCATGCCGATCTTGACGGCATCGGCCCCGATATCGGTAAAGACGGCCGCCATCTGCTGCACGACAAAAGCCGGCGGTACGGCGTGGATGCCCGTTACACCCGTCGTGTTCTGGGCCGTCAGGGCGGTGACGACCGACATGCCGTAGCAATCCAGGGCCGAGAACGTTTTCAGGTCGGCCTGGATGCCCGCCCCTCCGCCGCTGTCCGAACCGGCAATGGTCAGAACTCTTGTGTAGCGTCGGTTTTTCCCAGAGTCGTCTGATAGTGCCTGCATTCTATGATTCCTTTTTGAAGTGGTCCCAGCCGGCGGGGACAATGACCCGCGGGCGTCCATTGCCGTCGATCAATTCGATTTTTCCCGAGTCGTTGATCTCACCGAGTCTGTAAAGTGATTGACCGAATGTTGTAAAGTAGTTGCGGGCGACTGCATCGGCTTCCGAAGGGGCAACGGTGAAAAGTAGGGTATAATCTTCACCGCCGGCCAGGGCATATTCGACTGGATCGAATCCGAATCGCCGGCAGAACTGCTGCAAAGCCGGTGACAGCGGCAGACGATCGACGAAAAGGCGTGCACCGACCCGGCTGAGACGCACGATATGCCCCAGGTCTGAACTGAGGCCGTCGCTGACGTCGATGGCGGCGTGCACCCCGCCGTGGGACGCCAGAAAGCGGCCTTCGCGCAGAAAGGGCTGCGGGCGAAGGTGAGCGTCTAAAAGGGTCTTCAGGTAGGGGGTGTCGGCGGCGATCCGGGTCAGGATCAGGTGAAGACCGGCGCGGCTGTCACCGAGACAACCCGATGAAAAAATGACGTCACCGATCCGGGCTTTGTCGCGGAAGAGAACCTCGTTTTCTGCCACCGTTCCGGTGACGACCACGTTGATGACCAAATCGACGCTGGAGCCGGTGGTGTCGCCGCCGAGAATGTTGACCTCGTGTTCCGCAGCCAGGCTCTTGATTCCGCGGTAGAGCTCGTCGAGGAAATCGAGGGAGACCTCTTGCGGCACGGCGATGCTGACAAACGCGTTGCGGGCCGTACCGCCCATGGCGGCGATGTCGCTCAAATTGACGGCCAGGGCCTTGTACCCCAGGCAGTAGCCGTCGGCGGCATCCCGCAGAAAATGCACGCGTTCGACCAGCAGGTCGGTCGTCACCAGGTTCAGAAGGTCCGGTTCGGACCGAAAAGCGGCGGCATCGTCACCGATCGCCTTGACGATCCCGGCGGGGCGGATTAGGCAGCCCCGGCTGATGCGGTCGATGAATCCGAACTCTCCGATATCTTTGAGTTTCATTGCTGTCGAGCCTTAGTGATGACGCTTTTCAGACCGCGGGCGGCCTGCATCGGGTCTTCGGCGGCGACGATGGCCGAGACAACGGCCACACCGTCGGCACCATTGCGGATGATCTCGGCGGCGTTGCCCGGGTGCAAACCGCCGATGCCGACCAGCGGTAGGCTGACGGCCTGCCGAATGATCCGCAGCCCCGCCACTCCCAGCGCCGGTGCGGTGTCGGTCTTGGTGGGGGTCGCGTAGATGGGACTGACGCCCAGATAGTCTGCGCCGCCTTTCTCTGCTGCGACCGCGTCCTCGAGCGATTCGACCGATATTCCGATGATCATCCGGTCATCGAGAATGGCCCTGGCCATCGCCAGCGGCATGTCCTTGCGGCCGAGATGGACGCCGTCGGCCTCCACGGCCAGGGCCACATCCAGCCGGTCATTGATGATCAGGGGGACGTTTACTGATCTCAGGTGCTCTCTGATTTTCAGTGCCTCGCGGATGAACTCGCGGGTGGTGGCTGTCTTTTCCCTGAGCTGGACACAGGTGACACCGCCGGAAACAGCCGCTGCGACAATCTCGAGGGTCGTCCGGCCGCGGGCCAGCCCGCGGTCGGTTACCAGATAGAGAGAATAGTCGATGCGCTTTGGTATCATGGTTGTCGAAGGGTGCGAGTAAATTCAGTTCTTCTAACGATTGGTCGGGAAAAAGGGTTCAAGGATTCAAGTGTTTGTTTTCTCTCTTTTCCTTGTAAAGCTTTGAACGCAAACAATAAGACCTTCGTAAAACATTTCACTCATTGTATTTTCTTGGCATTTTTTTAAACGCTTGAACCCCTGACCCCTTGAACCCTGATAGAATCATCAACTTATGAAGAGATAATCCATTAATGCAGCGTTACGGTATTGTAAAAAAAATCTGCTCAATCCGTTTCGATCTTACAGCCCCTTTGCAGTTGCTCCGGTGTAATGGTGAAAAGGGCGTCGAGCATCTTGATCATGAAACTGCCCGGTGCGGCTGCGCTGTCCCCGGCCACCTCTCCGGCCAGCCCGAAGAACGCCAGCGCTGTGGTCGCGGCGCTGACCGGCTCCGGGTCGACGGTCAGAAACGCCCCGATGGCTGCCGTTGCCGTGCAACCGGTGCCTGTGACGCTGGCCATCAGCGGATGGCCGTTGGCGACCCGAACTACGTATCGACCGTCGGTGATGAGGTCGACCGGACCGGTTATGACGAGTGTGGAACCGAGTTCGGCTGCCAGGGTGCCGGCGGTCCGGGTGGCTTCGTCGACACCATGAACGGCATCGACGCCTTTGGTGCGGGAGTTTTCATCTTGCAGCGAAAGGATCTCCGATGCATTGCCCCTCAGGACGCTGATGTGGATCTGCGACAAGATCTTTCGGGCCGATTCCGTTCGCAGTCTGGTAGCGCCCGCTCCGACCGGGTCGAGGACGATCGGGATCTTTTTTTCAGTGGCCTTCCGGCCGGCAGCGATCATGGCCGCCACCCATTCTTCGGTGAGGGTGCCGATGTTCAGAACCAGCGCGCCGGCATGCGAGACCATTTCCTCGACCTCATTGATCGCATGGGCCATGACCGGAGAGGCGCCCATCGCCAACAGGGCATTGGCCGTGTAGTTCATGACGACAAAATTCGTGATGTTGTGCACCAACGGCTTTCTCTCACGGACCGCCCTGAGATTTCGGGCCGCCTGTTCAGCCAAATTTTCCATAGCGCGCCTCCAAAAAGAAAAGCCGTTTCCTGAGGGGAAACGGCAAACATCAGCGGTCTTTTGAACCGGTCAACGGCGTCGTTTTCCCTTCGCTGGCATTACCCAGATCAGGTTCTAAGGGTATGATCTCAGGCCGGACGGCCACCCCGAAAACCGCGAGAATTTGTAACAAAGATGATTGGTGAAGAATTGCCGATTACTTAGCCGAAAAATTAAGTAAAGGAAAAGAACATGTCAAGGCCAAACGTGACGGCCCCTCGGCGCGCGGCCGGCACGCGCATCGATTGCGGAAACGCAGATATCAAAACCCCAGCTCTTCATTGATCAGAACAACCTTCACCCGTCCCTTCGGGTACGATTTTTCCGTGATGGTCCACGTGTTGCAGATCCGATCGGGGCTCTTGCACTCCTCGCAGAACGAGGTCTTGACACACGGGGTTTTCTTGTCCAACCGCATGGCGTTGACAGGCGCCACATAATTTTTGATTCTGAAAAAAGCCTCTTCCAGATCCGGTACGAGTTTGTTGCGTCCGACCAGAATGACGACGTGACGGGGGCCGAAGGTGATGCCGCCGATCCGATTTCCGAACATGTCGAGATTGACGAGCTGACCGGATTC
>JBDNAO010000273.1:0-8094 GCA_039768375.1 Desulfobacterales bacterium
CGCGCCGGTTTCGAAGTGCGTGACGTTCATCCCTCGCATTACGGTCGTATCTGCCCGATCGAAACACCGGAAGGTCCCAATATCGGTCTGATCGTTTCTCTGAGCACTTACGCCAGAGTCAATAATTTCGGCTTCATCGAAACACCTTACCGGATTGTGAAGGATGGCGTAGTCACCAATGAGGTCAAATTTTTGGACGCTTTCGAAGAAAAGGAACATCCGATTGCCCAGGCCAATGCCCTGATTGACGAAGATGGCCGCTACGTCAACGCCATGGTGACATCGAGGGTGGCCGGCGAGTTCATGATGGTGCCGCGCGAGGAGATCGAGTTGATGGACATTTCACCCAATCAGTTGGTGAGCGCCTCGGCTTCACTGATCCCCTTTCTGGAAAACGATGATGCCAACCGGGCGTTGATGGGTTCCAACATGCAGCGCCAGGCCGTTCCGCTGCTGGTCAATGAAGCCCCTTTGGTGGGAACCGGCATCGAAGGGGTGGTCGCAAAGGATTCGGGGGTTGCCATTGTCTGCCATCGTGACGCGGAGGTGGTCGAAGTGGACGCTTCCCGCATCGTGCTCAAACACGAACCCACGGGGGACCCTCGGTCCAAGGACGTCACCATCTACAACCTGTCGAAATTCATCCGCAGCAATCAGAACACCTGTTTCAACCACCGGCCTATCGTGGTCAAGGGGCAGAAGGTATTAGCCGGTGAAATCATCGCCGACGGTCCCGCGACGGACAAGGGCGAGCTGGCGCTCGGTAAAAACGTGACCGTGGCTTTCATGCCGTGGGGCGGGTACAATTTCGAGGATTCCATTCTGGTCAGTGAACGATTGGTCCGCGACGGTGTCTACACTTCCGTTCATATCGAGGAATTCGAGGTCGTCGCCAGAGACACCAAGTTGGGTAAGGAAGACATTACCCGCGACATCCCGAATGTGGGCGAGGAGGCTCTCAAAAATCTCGATGAGAGCGGCATCATCCGCCTGGGAGCGGAGGTTGTCCCGGGCGATGTTCTGGTCGGCAAGATCACTCCGAAAGGCGAAACACAACTCTCGCCCGAAGAGAAATTGCTGCGGGCCATTTTCGGAGAGAAGGCCGGTGATGTCAAAGACACGTCCCTCAGGGTGCCGCCGGGCATTCAGGGGATCGTGATCGATGCGAAAGTCTTCTCGCGGCGCGGGGTCGAGAAGGACGACCGGACACGGCTGATCGAAGACGAAGAAATCGCGGCCCTCGAAAAGGATCGCGACGACGAACTGACCGTGATCGAGGATGTGGTGCGCGGTGAGCTCAAGGCACTGTTGCTGGGTGAAAAGGCGCAATCGACCCTCAAGAAGGGTAAAAAGATACTGATCACCAAAGGGGCCAAATTTGATGAAGAAACCTTGAACCTGGTCCCGTTGGCCCAGCTCGAGGGTCTTGTTCTAAAAGATCCGAAGCAGACCGAACGGGTGCACGAACTGCTCGAGCGCTATCGCGATCAGGGGGAACTCACCCGCATGGTCTTTGAACAGCAGGTCAGCCGTTACGCCAAGGGGGATGACCTGCCGCCCGGGGTCATCAAACTCGTCAAGGTCTATGTCGCCATGAAGCGCAAGCTTTCCGTGGGTGACAAGATGGCCGGGCGTCACGGCAACAAGGGTGTTGTTTCCAGAATTCTGCCGGTCGAGGATCTGCCTTACTTTCAAGACGGCACACCGGTCGACATGGTACTCAACCCGCTGGGCGTGCCCTCCCGTATGAACGTGGGCCAGATTTTGGAGATCCATCTCGGGCGTGCGGCCAAGACGCTTGGCGATCAGCTGAGCCTGCTGCTGGAAGAGCAAAAAAACAAGGCGCTGCGGGACACGCTGAAAAGGATATTTTCCGACCCCAATACACAGAATGTGATCGCCGGCTATGACGAAGAAGGTCTGACCGCTTTCGCCACCCAGTACAAGAACGGTGTTTTTATGGCCACGCCGGTATTCGACGGCGCTAAGGAGGAAGAAATCAAGGCGTTGTTGGCGGAAGCCGGGGTCAGCACGACCGGACAGACGACCCTCTACGACGGCCGAACCGGCGAATCTTTCAAAGAAAAAATTACGGTCGGCACGATGTATGTGTTGAAATTGCACCACCTGGTCGACGATAAGATTCACGCCCGATCGATCGGTCCTTATTCGCTTGTGACACAGCAGCCGCTGGGCGGCAAGGCGCAGTTCGGTGGCCAGCGGCTCGGCGAGATGGAGGTCTGGGCCATGGAGGCATACGGTGCGGCCTATGCCCTGCAGGAATTCCTGACGGTTAAATCGGACGACATGGCCGGTCGAACGCGTATGTATGAAAAGATCGTCAAAGGCCAAAACGTCCTGGAGCCAGGTATCCCCGAGTCATTCCGGGTGATGACCAAGGAGCTCCAAGCCCTGGGGTTGGATATCGACTTGATCGAAGGCAAAGGATGATATTCGCCGGACTTGGACAACGGCCATTAGGATGCCCAATTGAGACGTGAAAGGGAATAAAAGCCATGATGGATACATTGTACGATTTTTTCGCTAAGCCGACCGATCCCAGAAAATATACCGGCATCAGGATATCGCTGGCTTCTCCGGAACAGATTCGCAAGTGGTCGTTTGGAGAAATCAAGAAACCTGAAACCATCAACTATCGGACCTTTAAACCCGAACGCGACGGCCTGTTCTGCGCCAAGATATTCGGTCCGACCAAGGACTACGAGTGCAACTGCGGTAAGTACAAGCGTATGAAGCATCGGGGCGTGATCTGTGAAAAGTGCGGGGTGGAGGTCATTCAGTCCAAGGTGCGCCGGGAACGCATGGCCCACATCGAACTGGCGACGCCGGTTTCCCACATCTGGTTTCTCAAGAGTCTTCCCAGCAAAATCGGAAACCTGCTGGATCTGACCCTAAAGAACATGGAAAAAGTGCTTTACTTCGACAGCTACATCGTCATCGATCCCCAAGAGACAAATCTGACCAGGGGGCAGCTGCTGTCCGACGAGAAGTACCGCGACGCGCTCGAAAAGTACGGTCCCCATTTCAAGGCCGGCATCGGTGCCGAAGCTGTTAAGGAGATGCTGGCCGATCTGAATCTGGACGAGACCTACAAGGAGCTGCGCCGTGATATCCGCGAGACCGGGTCGGTCGCCAAGCGCCAGAAGCTGGCCAAACGGCTGAAGATTGTCGATGCGTTCCGCAAATCCGGTGTCAACCCTCTCTGGATGATCATGGACGTCATCCCGGTGCTGCCGCCCGATCTGCGGCCGCTGGTGCCGCTGGAAGGCGGCCGCTTTGCCACTTCCGATCTCAATGATCTCTATCGGCGGGTTATCAACCGCAACAACCGTCTGAAGCGCCTGATCGATCTCAAAGCGCCGGATATTATCGTCCGCAACGAGAAGCGAATGCTTCAGGAGTCGGTCGACGTTTTGTTCGACAACGGTCGGCACGGCCGGGTGATCACCGGTACGAACAAGAGGCCGCTCAAGTCTCTCAGCGACACCCTAAAGGGCAAACAGGGACGTTTCCGTCAAAACCTTTTGGGCAAGCGGGTCGACTATTCGGGACGGACGGTGATCACGGTCGGTCCCGACCTGCGTCTGCACCAGTGTGGTCTGCCCAAGATCATGGCGCTAGAGCTCTTTAAACCCTTTGTCTATTATCGACTGGAGCAAAAGGGACTGGTTTCCACCGTCAAGAGCGCCAAGAAAATGGTCGAGCGGGAAACCCCGGAGGTTTGGGATACGCTCGACGAGGTGGTCAAGGAATATCCGGTGATGCTCAACCGGGCACCCACGCTGCACCGGCTGGGCATACAGGCCTTCGAACCGACTCTGATCGAAGGCAAGGCGATCCAGCTCCACCCGCTGGTCTGTACGGCCTTTAACGCCGATTTCGACGGCGACCAGATGGCGGTCCATGTGCCCCTTTCGGTTGAAGCCCAGATCGAAGCGCGCGTCCTGATGCTTTCCAGCAACAACATCCTCTCGCCAGCCAACGGCTCGCCGATCATCGTTCCGAGCCAGGACATCGTCCTGGGGCTCTACTACATGACGCGCAGCATACCGGCCCGCAAGGGAGAGGGGAAGTATTTCGCCAACTCGGAGGAAGTCCGCATCGCTTATGACGACGGGGCGGTGGACCTGCACGCCGAGATTGCGGTGCGCATGAACGGCAGCCGCGTCAACACAACCGTCGGCCGCATTCTGCTGTGGGAAATCATTCCGGAAGAGGACATCTTCGATTTGCGGCACATCATGGTCAGGGATCTGCAGGAAGCCCGCTCCATCCGCCGGAAGATCAAAGAAGGGGGTGATTTCACCGAGCTGGTTGCGGCCCACTCCCAGAGTCCCGACAAACAGAACGACGGACACATCGGTTTGATTCGAAAAGACGAGTTCGTCAATATTTTTAACATCGACGAGGACACCGCCGACAAGGTGTACTACCTGAAGGTCGGCGAGGTCAGCGGCGTGCTCTCCGCCGACGGAAAACACCATCTTTTCCAAGTGCTTCGGCGGCAGGCACCGATCCCCTTCGAAGTGGTCAACCGCGTGATGGACAAAAAAACGCTGAGGGACCTGGTGGATTACGTCTACCGCAACCTGGGGCCCAAGGCGACCGTTATTCTATCCGACCGTCTCAAGAACACCGGCTACCGCTACTCGACCGAAGGCGGTCTGTCGATTTCGATCGACGCCATGATCACGCCCGATTCGAAGTGGAAGATCCTGAGCGAGGCCGAACACCAGGTCGAGGAGATCAGCCGGCAATACACCGAAGGGCTGATCACACAGGGCGAGAAATACAACAAGGTCGTCGACATCTGGGCCAAAGCCACCGATGACGTTGCCAACGAAATGATGGAGGCCATGCGGCTGGCGCCGGTCATCGATGCCGAGGGCCGTCCGGTTACCGATGAAAAAGGTAAGCCGCTCATCGCCGAGAGTTTCAACCCGATTTACATGATGGCTGATTCGGGTGCCCGCGGCAGCAAAGATCAGATGCGCCAGCTTGCCGGCATGCGCGGCCTGATGGCCAAGCCCTCGGGCGAAATTATCGAAACCCCGATTACCTCCAACTTCCGAGAGGGTTTGTCGGTCTTGCAGTACTTTATTTCCACTCATGGGGCCCGTAAGGGCTTGGCGGATACGGCCTTGAAGACAGCCAACTCGGGTTATCTCACGCGCAGGCTTGCGGATGTCGCTCAGGATTGCATCGTCATGGAAGACGACTGCGGGACCCGCATGGGCGTGGAAGTCGGACCGCTGATGGAAGGCGGTGAAGTCATTCAACGCATCGGTGAACGCATTCTGGGACGTGTAGCGGCCGAGGATGTCATCGACCCGTTCAACGAAGAAGTCATCGTCGCGGCCAACGAAGATATCGACGAGAGCGTGGGCAAGCGGATCGAAGAGGCCGGGTTGACCGCTGTCCGGATCCGTTCCGTGCTGACCTGCAAGACCAGAATCGGTGTTTGTGCCAAATGCTACGGACGGGACCTCGCCCACGGTCAAACCGTGGAACATGGCCAGGCCGTCGGCATCCTGGCGGCCCAGTCGATTGGCGAGCCCGGCACCCAGTTGACGATGCGGACCTTCCATATCGGTGGTACCGCCAGCCGGCGGGTCGAACAGGCCGACATCCGGGCCCGGGTCGACGGTACGATCAAGTTCGTAGACCTGAGAGTGGCCAGCAATTCCGAGGATCAGATGGTGGTCATGAACCGACGCGGCGGCAAATTCACGATCGTCAATGAAAAGGGCCGTGAACTGGAGAGCTTTCCGGTCATCTACGGCGCCCACCTGGCGGTAAAAGACGGTGTCGCGGTGAAAGCGGGCGATCTTCTGGCCACTTGGGACCCATTCACGACCCCGATCCTGACCGAAATCGACGGCTCCGTCAAGTTCGGCGACATCGTTCCCGGCAAGACGATGCAGGAAAAGGTCGACCCGGTGACCGGCAAGTCGAGCCAGACGATCACCGAATCGAAGAACACCGAAGAGCGGCCGCGCATATCGATAAAAGACGAGGACGGCAAGACCGCCAAACTGCCGGGATCGACGGCCATGGCCCGCTACATGTTGCCGCTTGACGCGATTTTGATGGTCGAGGAGGGCGACAGCGTCAAAGCGGGCGATGTCGTTGCCAAGTTGCCGCGCGCGACCACCAAGACCAAAGACATTACCGGCGGTCTGCCGCGCGTGGCCGAGCTTTTTGAGGTTCGGAAGCCCAAGGAGGTTGCCGTACTGAGCCAAATCGACGGGTATGTATCGATCGCCAAGGGAACCAAGAAGGGCAAGCAGAAGATTACGATCAGCCCTGTCGACGGTGTCGGCGAAACCAAGGAATATCTGATTCCGCGCGGCAAGCACATCAACGTGATCGAAGGGGATTACGTACGCGCCGGCGAACCTCTGATCGGCGGCTCCGCCGTGCCCCAGGACATCCTCAACATCAAGGGTGAAGTCGCCTTGGCGCGGTATTTGGTTGACGAGGTCCAGGAAGTTTACCGGCTGCAGGGCGTGCGCATAAACGATAAACACATCGAGGTCATCGTGCGTCAGATGATGCGGCGGGTCAAGGTCGTGGAGGTCGGTGACAGCGAGTTCATCGCCGAGGAACAGGTGGACCGCGTTAGGTTTGATGAAACCAACCGGGCCGTCATCGAGCAGGGCGGTAAACCGGCGGTGGCCGAACCGCTTATTCTGGGCATCACCAAGGCCTCGCTCAGCACCGACAGCTTCATTTCAGCCGCCTCTTTCCAGGAGACCACCAAGGTTCTGACCGACGCCGCGATCTCAGGGTCGGTCGACTACCTGAGGGGATTAAAGGAAAACGTGATCATGGGGCGGCTCATTCCCGCCGGCACCGGTATCGCCGCTTACAACGATGTGGGTGTCGAGGTGGTAGACGAGGTTTGATTTTTAAAGAAAACTCTTGACATCGGACAAGTGACTGTATACAAATTGCGCTTTTACCAACCAAACGAAATGGGGTTTATTTTTAACGAGTAAGAGGAATGTATGCCGACTATCAGCCAGTTAGTTCGCAAGGGCAGAAAACGGGTAAAGAAGAAAACCAACACCCCGGCCTTGAAGGGCGCGCCCCAGAAGAGAGGGGTGTGCACCCGTGTGTATACCTCGACGCCGAAAAAACCCAACTCGGCCCTGCGAAAAGTCGCCAGGGTCCGGTTGACAACCGGCATAGAAGTGACCGCCTACATCCCTGGAATCGGTCACAATCTGCAGGAACACTCGGTTGTGCTGGTGCGCGGCGGACGCGTCAAGGACCTTCCCGGTGTGCGCTACCACATCGTCCGAGGGACCCTGGACACACTCGGGGTTGCCGACCGCAAGCAAGGCCGCTCCAAATACGGGGCCAAGAAACCGAAGTGATCCGGCCTCTGGTAAACCGATCAATTTTAAGCAGGTGGTGTAACGTATGCCGAGAAGAAGAGAGATAGCCGTAAGAAAAATCAACGCCGATCCAAAATACGGCAGTGAGCTGGTCGCCAAGTTCATCCGCAAGATCATGCGGGATGGCAAAAAAAGCACCGCTGAAAATATACTCTACGATGCCTTAAACATCATCGAAGAGAAGACAAAACAGACCCCGCTCAAAGTCTTCGAACAGGCGGTTGACAATATCAAACCGTTCATCGAGGTAAAATCGCGACGGGTCGGCGGTTCCACTTATCAGGTTCCGACCGAGATCCGGCCCAGCCGCCGCACGGCACTCGGAATCCGGTGGTTGATCGAGTTTTCCCGCAAACGGCCCGAAAAGGGCATGGCCAAGAAACTGGCCGGAGAACTCATGGACGCCGCCAACAACCGGGGCGCTTCAGCAAAGAAAAAGGAAGACACGCACAAGATGGCCGAGGCCAACAAGGCTTTTGCCCACTTCCGTTGGTAAACGGCACTGCGCAAAGGACGGGTGAATCGCTGTCCGGCACGCTGCGCACATAGCACTGTGCTTACCTGCGCATTTTAAGGGGAGGACGAAGAGATGGCGAAGCAGAAGTTTGAGCGGACGAAGCCGCATGTGAATGTGGGCACGATCGGTCACATCGATCACGGCAAGACGACG
>JBDNAO010000039.1:0-19126 GCA_039768375.1 Desulfobacterales bacterium
ATATAGTCTTCAAGATAAAGATTTTGGCTGTGTTATCGGTCGTCGGCGTATTACAATACAGCCTTCTCCCTCTCGCCTTGCCAAAATCTTTATCTTAAAGCCTATATCAAATTCCAAGCTTCAAATCGCAAATTACAAATAACAAACAAATCACAATGTCCAAAATTCCAAATGACAAACCTGTTTGGGTCATTGGATATTGAAATGTTGGATTTTCCTTGATATTTGGTGTTTGGGATTTGAGATTTCTGATTACCTCTATACCTGGGATATATTCTCATTGATAACTTAATGGTATTCCATAAAATATCAATCGCTTTCTTCCCGATAGGCGTTTGCCGTCGCGGCGGCGGCCTGCCGGCTGGCGGTCATACTTGCCGCGACGCGCTCTTTTGTGGTACCAGATAAAGACTGCAGACCATTTCTGGATCGAAAACTGATCCGTGCTTGAAATGAAACCGTGGATGGGCACCACCCGATGGACCGGTCCACAGTAAAAAAGGGAGGGCGATCGTGAACCGTACCAAAAGTTCTTTCCCGGCACTGATTCAGCGCGAAGACAGCCTGCTGATTGTCATCGATGTGCAGAATAAACTGGCTCCCCTTATCCATGACACGCCGCAGATCGTGGCCAACATCGTCAAGCTCGTCCGGTTGGCCAGGGTGGTAGAAGTGCCGGCCCTTCTGAGCGAACAGGAAAACCTGGGAGAGACGGTCGAGGAGATCAGATTGGAGCTGAAAGAAACGCCTCCTCTGAGAAAGCTGTCCTTCAGCTGCTTCGGTGAAGAGGCGTTCACCCGCCGCTTGAAAGCCCACGACCGCCACACCCTGATTCTCACCGGAATGGAAGCGCACATCTGTGTCGCCCAGACCGCCCTACAAGCCCCACTGGATTATCGGATCGTGGTGATTGCCGACGCCGCCGCCTCGCGGTCACCTAACGACCGCGATATGGCCTTTGAGCGACTGCGGGAAAACGGGGTGACGATCGTATCCACCGAAATGCTGATGTACGAGTGGCTCGAACGGGCCGGCACCGACACCTTCAGGGCGGCTTTACCGTTGCTCAAGTAAGGGATGGCATGCTGGAATTTTTCAAAGTAACGGATCTTGCGAGCGTCTTGAAGAATGCGGAGGCGTTCACTCCGGTCGGTACGGAAACCGTCCCGCTCCCGGAATCCTGCGGCAGAGTCCTGGCAGATACCCTTTCTGCCGATCGAGATCTTCCTGAATTTTCACGGGCGACCATGGACGGGTACGCAGTCAAGGCCTCTGCCACTTTCGGGGCCTCAGATGGCAGCCCGGCCTACCTGACTGTCAAAGGCACCGTGTCCATGGGACAGACGCCGGCGTTTTCCATCGCACACGGTGAGGTCTGCCGAATTTCCACCGGCGGCATGCTGCCTGAAGGCGCCGACTGCGTGGTGATGATCGAACACACGGAAATGCTGGATGACACCACGATCGAGGTCTACCGCAGTGTCGCACCGGGCCAACACGTCGTGGAAGTCGGGGAAGATTTTCGTCGCGGGCAGATCATTCTCGAAGCCGGTCAATACCTGCGGCCGCAGGAAACCGGCCTGCTGGCTGCCTTCGGACAGCAAACCGTCCGGGTGTTCAGGCGCCCGACAATCGCAATCATATCGACCGGCGACGAAGTCGTTCCGATCGACAGCACGCCGGTGCCGGGCCAGATCCGGGACGTCAACAGCTATTCTCTTTCCGGGCAGGTGCTGGCAGCCGGCGGCATACCCGTGCGCTACGGCATCGTGCGCGACAACTACGAAGCGCTGTATGCGACCTGCCGCGACGCCCTGGCCGGCTCGGACATGATCCTGCTTTCCGGGGGCAGTTCGGTCGGGGTTCGCGATTTCACGATCGATGTCCTGACCCAACTTCCCGATTCACGCATCCTTGTGCATGGCATCTCGATCAGCCCCGGCAAGCCGACCATTCTGGCCAATACGCAGAATAAGGCCGTTTGGGGCTTGCCGGGTCACGTGGTATCGGCCATGGTCGTTTTCAAAGTCGTGGTTCAGCCGTTCATCGCGCGTGTGGCGGGATTGTCCCCCTCGCAGCGACAGGCCTTCAGGATTCCCGCCCGGCTGAGTCGCAACATCGGTTCGGCTCAGGGGCGCACCGATTTTATCCGCGTGCGCCTCACCCGTGACAACGATGAATACCGCGCCGAACCGGTTCTGGGCAAATCGGGCTTGCTGAACACCATGGTCATGGCCGACGGAATGATCGAAATCGACGTCAACACCGAGGGGCTCGATGCCGGCGCAGAGGTCGCGGTCATTCCTTTGTGATTGAAGCTTGAAACTGGAAACTCGAAACTCAGGACCCGCAACCAGTAACCCGCCTTTAACGTCTGTGCCCTAGTCGGAGAGTGGCATGCATCTCAAACGCAACATCTATCTAAAAATGAAAACGCTCCAGGAGGCCCGGGACATATTGTTTCAGCGCTTCGGGTCGATCGGCGCCATGTCCGGTGAAACCATACCGGTAACCGATTCGGTGGGACGCGTGCTGGCCGAAGCCGTCACCGCCCGGCTGTCATCACCCAATTTCCACGCGGCCGCCATGGACGGCATCGCGGTCAAAGCGGAAAGTACTTTCGGGGCCAGCGAGACGCGGCCGAAAGAGCTGATCATCGGAAAAGACGCTTTTTATCTGAACACCGGTCACGTGATGCCGGAGCGGACCGACGCGGTGATCATGGTCGAAAAGCTCGATCGTCTCGACGAGCACCGGGTTCGGATCGAAGCACCGGCGTTTCCCTGGCAGCACGTCCGCAAAATGGGCGAGGACATTGTCGCCACCCAGCTGCTCTTTCCCCAGAACCACCAGATTACGCCTTACTGTATCGGGGCGCTCCTTGCGGCCGGCATTTTCGAGGTGGCGGTCCGCCGCAAACCCAATCTGCTGATCATCCCCACCGGATCCGAGATCGTCGACTGGCGCCGCATCGACCCGGACCAATTGCCCCCCGGTCAAGTCCTCGAGAGCAACTCCTACGTTCTCGGCAATCTGGCCGAAGCCTGCGGCGGCACTTACGTCAAACACGACCGGGTCCAGGACGACCTGGAAGCCATCAAAGCAGCGACCGAAAAGGGCCTCCAGAGCGGCACCGACATGGTTCTGATCATCGGCGGCTCTTCGGCCGGTTCGGAAGATTACGCCCGCCACGTGATCACCAGTCTGGGTCATGTTTATGTGCACGGGGTTACCATGATGCCCGGCAAACCGGTGATCGTCGGGGAATTTAACGACAAACCGGTATTCGGCATACCCGGTTACCCGGTTTCGGCAATCATCGCCTTCGAACAGTTTGTCCGTCCCCTGATCCGCCACCGGCTCGGACTGCCCGACATCGCGTCCCAGACGGCAATGGTCGAGCCGACCCGTAAAATCGCCTCCAAACTCGGCGTGGAAGAATTTATCCGCGTAAAGCTCGGGGAGGTGAACGGCCGCATCGTGGCCACTCCTCTGCCGCGCGGCGCGGGCTGTATCACCTCGATCACCGAAGCCGATGGCATCATCCGGATTCCGAACCACGTCGAAGGGATCAACGACCAGCAGCCGATTGCGGCCGAACTGCTACGCCCGTTGTCGGCCATCCGCAACACCATCGTGATCGTCGGCAGCCACGACAACACCTTGGACGTCCTGGCCGATCAGCTTCGCGCCGGCAGCAGCGGCCTGTCGCTGTCATCGAGCCACGTCGGCAGCATGGGGGGGCTTATGGCCGTCAAGAAAGGCCTGTGCCATCTGGCCGGCTCACATCTTCTCGACACGGCCGACGGCAGTTACAACACCGCCTACATCAAGCGCTATCTACCCGAACTCTTTGCCGCGAAACAGGTTCATCTGGTAAACCTGGTGTTCCGGGATCAGGGCCTGATCGTTCTACCCGGGAACCCGAAACGGATTAAAGGAATCGAAGACCTGGCGCGCGAGGATGTGACCATGATCAACCGACAGGGCGGATCCGGCACCCGCATTCTGCTCGACTACCGTTTGCGGGAGCTGGGCATCGACCCGAGCCGGATCAACGGCTACGGCAACGAAGAATTTACCCACATGTCGGTGGCCGTGGCCGTCCTGAGCGGTACGGCCGACGCCGGTCTGGGAATCTGCGCAGCGGCCAGGGCCCTGAAACTAGACTTCGTTCCGGTCGTCACCGAACAATACGACCTGGTGGTGCCTGAAGCGTTTTTCGAGACCCGGAATTTCCAGACCCTTCTGGAAACCATTCGCAGTGCCGCCTTCAAAAATCGGGTCGAGACCCTCGGCGGCTACGGCACCGCTAAGACCGGCGAAATATTGCTATAACCGGGATAGGCACAGGTGAAATATCGCATCATCGATCACACCGCGGATGTCGGCCTGCACGTGTTCGGCACCGATCCTTCCGAGGTGTTCGCCACCGCCGCCCGGGCCATGTTCGACATCATGGTGAGCCCCGAATCGGTGCACGCCGTGCAATCCCTAAGCCTGCAAGTTGAAGGGGCGGACTGGCCGGACCTGATGGTCAACTGGCTGCGGGAGTTACTGTATCTGTGGTCGGGAAGAGGGCTTCTGGTACACTCGGTGGACATTCTCGACATCGGTGCCCAGCGCATCACAGCGGATGTCGCCGTTGATTCCTACGACCCGGCGCGGCATGCGCTCGGCAGCGAGATCAAAGCCGTCACTTATCACCAGATAACGGTCAAACGCAAATTGACAGGCTGGGAGGCGAGGATCATATTTGATCTATAAGGAAATTTTCAACGGCATCCCTATCGTGCCGCTTCCTCCGACAGGGATGTGGCACACCCATATGGAAAAATCGCCATGCAACTCCGACAGATCGATTCCTATCGCTGGGAAATTCCGATGACCGGCTCCATGCGGGTTCCCGGAATCGTTTACGCCTCCGCCGACATGCTGAAGGGTTCCGATCAAAAGGAACCGCTCAAGCAGGTGGCCAATGTCGCCACCCTGCCTGGCATTATCAAAGCGTCCCTGGCCATGCCGGACATGCACTGGGGTTATGGATTTCCCATCGGCGGTGTGGCCGCCTTCGACTGGCAAACCGGCGTCGTTTCTCCCGGCGGTGTGGGATATGACATCAATTGCGGCGTTCGACTGGCCGCAACCGACCTGGTCGAAAAAGACGTTCGTCCCAAGCTTGAAACCCTGGTGAACGCGCTCTTCCAAAATATTCCCTCCGGCGTGGGGTCGCAGGGCTCCCTGAAACTCTCGGTCCCGGAGGAAAAGAAGGTGCTCCGCGACGGCAGCCGGTGGGCGCTGCGGCAGGGTCTCGGAGAGGATGGCGACCTCGAGCACACCGAAGACGGCGGCTGTCTGCCCGACGCCGATCCGGAACTGGTGAGCGCACGTGCCCTGGAACGGGGCCAAAGGCAACTGGGCACTCTGGGGGCCGGCAACCATTTTCTCGAAGTCGGCCTGGTCGAAGAAATCTTCGATCCCCATGTGGCCGGGGCCTTCGGTCTGTTCCAGGGGCAGGTGACGCTCATGCTCCACTGCGGATCGCGCGGCTTCGGCTACCAGGTCTGCGACGACTTCCTGGCCTCGATGACCAAGCATGTTCAAAAACTCGGCCTCAAGCTGCCGGACCGGCAGCTGGCCTGCGCCATGATTCAGTCGGAAATGGGCTCACGCTATCTGAGGGCCATGGCCTGCGCCGCTAACTACGCCTGGGCCAACCGGCAAATTTTGCTGCACCGATCACGTGAGGTCTTCCAGCGGGTCTTCGGCCTGGGACCGCGGGACCTGCGCATGCGGCTGGTGTACGATGTTTGTCATAACATCGCCAAAAAAGAGGAGCACATCATAGACGGCAAAAAACGCACCGTCTGCGTTCATCGCAAAGGCGCTACGCGCTCCTTCCCGCCCGGCCACCCCGCTCTGAATGAAGGCTACCGCATGGTTGGACAGCCGGTGATTATTCCCGGCGACATGGGAACGGCTTCCTATGTGCTGGTTGGAACCGAAAAGGCCCTGGCGGATACGTTCGGCTCCACCTGCCACGGGGCCGGACGGGTGCTGAGCCGCAAGGCCGCCAAGAAGGCCAGCAAAGGCCGGTCGATAAACCGTGAGCTGGAAGACAAGGGTATCCTGGTCCGCTGGACCGGTCGGGGCACGCTCGCGGAAGAGATGCCCGACGCCTACAAGGACGTTTCCGAAGTCGTGGCGGTCGTTCACGGGGCCGGCATATCCCGAAAAGTGGCCAAGTTGAGGCCGATCGCCGTTGTCAAGGGCTGAAACGAAAAAGAGAGGGATTTATGAATCCACAAATGTTCCGGGAGTACGACATCAGGGGTATCACCGGCAAGGACATGACGGCTGCGGACGCGGCCTTGATCGGCCGTGGCGTGGGAACCTTTCTGCGCCGGCACGACGCCCGCAGTATCACCGTGGGACGCGACTGCCGCCTGACCTCCGAGGTCTACTCGCAAAAATTGATCGCGGGGCTCCTGGCGACCGGCTGCGACGTGACCGACATCGGGGTGTGCCCGACGCCGGTTTTTTACTTTTCGATCCAGCAGTTGAAAAAAGACGGCGGCGTCATGCTCACCGCCAGCCACAACCCCCCCGAGTACAACGGCTTCAAACTCTGCCTCGGCCTCGATTCGATCCACGGCAAAGACATCCAGGCCATCCTGGCCCTCATCGAACACGAAAATTTTACGGAGGGCCATGGGCGGCTGTCTTCCGCCGCCATGATCCCGACCTATATCGATTATGTGGTGAACAACATCAGCCTGCCGCGCCCTTTGCGGGTCGGCGTCGATGCCGGCAACGGAACCGCCGGGGTTGTCGCGCTGCCGATCATGAAGCGGCTCGGGTGCGAGATACACGATATCTACTGCGAGATGGACGGTAATTTCCCCAACCACGAGGCCGACCCCACAGTCGCCGAGAACATGCAGGATCTCATCGCGTTGGTTCAGAAGGAAGGGTTGGATCTCGGCATCGGTTTCGACGGCGACGGCGACCGTCTTGGCGTCGTGGATGAGAGGGGGCGCATCATCTACGGCGACAAATTGATGATCATTTTTACCAGGGAGATTCTTTCGCGAAAACCGGGGTCCACGTTCATCTCGGAGGTGAAATGCTCCAAGACCCTGTACGACGATATCGAAAAGAACGGCGGCCGTGCCATCATGTGGCGCACCGGTCACTCACTGATCAAGAAGAAGATGAAAGCGGAAAAAGCCGAGCTGGCCGGCGAAATGAGCGGGCACATGTTTTTCAGCGACCGCTATTTCGGGTTCGACGATGCCACCTATGCCGCCTGCCGCCTGCTGGAGATCCTCTCCTCCACCGGTCGCAAGATCTCCGAGCTGTTGGTGGATGTGCCGCCGACTGTCACCACCCCGGAAATTCGCGTCGATTGCCCGGACGAGATCAAATTCGGCCTCGTTGCGAAGGTGACCGATTATTTCCGCCAGCATTACAAAGTGATCGATATCGATGGCGCCAGGGTTATCTTCGACGACGGCTGGGGACTGCTGCGGGCATCGAACACCCAGCCGGCCTTGGTGCTGCGGTTCGAGGCCATGACGCAAAACCGTCTGCAGGAAATCAGAAATCTTGTGGAAGAAACCCTGAATAAGCTGCGCTCATGAATTCTTTCTGCTTCAGACTTATTTCTAGAAGTTGTTTGGCAGGCGGGTGAATTTACGGCGGCGTTCTTTATCTTTTCCGACCTCGACGGCCTGGAATCCACGACGGTCGATACCTGTCCGGCGATCCTTGCCGGACCTTCTTTCCAAAATGGTGATGGGCACCAACTTCTTGCGCCGGTCGCTCCACAGTCGTCGGCCGCCATTGTCCATCATGGCAATAAAAGACAATTCATTCATGATTCGGTCTGGTTCCTCGATTCACTTTATCCTCATCAGCTGTCGATCCGGAAATAGCCATCCCCCTCCGAAGGGTTCACACATGGATTCGGCTGACTGTAATCGATCCGAGCAACTGCGCAATCAAATCCGCTTGACGGGAACACCGGTTCACTTGGTAGGTGAATTTCCGTCCCTTGTCAATCTCTCATTCGGTGCCCGGTATGTGGCGCTGGACCAGCCGTTCCTCTTTAAAGTATGCGGACGGTATTTTTGTCGATCGGCCCATGGCGGAGGCAAAAAAAAGACTTGACATACCACATCGTGGTATGTCAGGATGCCATCAGTTGTCAGGTTGATGGACCTGGCACAACAACCTCCTTTCATTGTGGGCGGGTCATATCCCCTGTGACCCGCCCTTTTTTATGCCGTCGGTTTCGATGACGGTGGGGCCGGACAGGTCTTCATCATCTCGCGGGTTTGTAGTTTGGCCTTCATTTTAAATCTTTCCAAAGCGAGGATGCACACAACAATCGTAAGCACGGCGGCCGTCAGCAGCAAACCGTATAGTTCAGGACTCAACATTTTTTTACCTTCCCTACCCTGACCGTAACCCGGCCGGTTCTCTTACCGGGACGGCCCCCTATCTGTAAACGCTCATGGCGCTTGAAGCGGTCTCCACGGTGCATGAAAATGATGCGCCGGAGCCCGGATGAGCTGAGATGCCACCACTGATTGCGGGTTACAGGTTGCGGGTTCTGAGTTTCAAGTTTCTAATTGCGGTTTGTTTCTATTTTCGTACTAAAACAAAGCAAACATTATGCCACTTCCAGCGCACCGGCTTTTTTTTAATTTGTATTCACCATTTTAATGGGTGCTCCGCTAACGATCAGGCTGACCGTTGACATCAAATGTGGCATCATCTTCAGAGTTTATGGGAAAGGTTATTCTCAGTGGTTTGTCATTCTCGCCTCACCGTCAACCGGAGGACACGTATAGATTCGCCTGTTACAGGAAAACGTCATCCCCCTGGTTTTGCATGCGGGCCCTCATGATACGTGAATCTGACGGCCGTATTGACTGGGTGACCGCTCCGGGAATAAAATGGGGTGAGGTAAAAGTTCTAAATGATAACCGGTTGTAAATCCTGCCTTCGAAACGGGGAAATTCTGCTTCCACAGGTATCATTTGACATGCAGTTTACAAAAGAACCATTGAATGCGAAATTTCGTCAAGAAAATATACGGTCGACTGATCGACGGAACTTCGGTTTCAGCGATTCAGTTGTCGACCGCGGCCGGCCTGGTGGCAATTCTGGAACTGTTCAGTCGCGGCAGCTTTAAGCCCGGCTTTGTAAAACAGGAAGACATTGCTGTCGAAGACTTCTTTACGACCCACTGGGGCCATGCGATTTATGATCCCGCTTGTGAAAAAAGCCCGCACCATCCACCCGCCTGCAACTATTGGGTGTAATATAACGTATTACTTTGCCATATGCATATTTATCGGGATAAATTGTATTAATTCAGATAGCTATCGATTCGACCAAAAAGCTATTGACAAGCAGAGTGGAGTTGATATGATGACACCAACGTCATATGCCGTTGTTCGATCCCCTGCCGGGGAGCATAGCTGGGGAGGGTTTAATTTGATCAGCAGCTTGCATTCCCTCAAGTTTTAAAAAATTGCTAAAGCGCTTTATCGAACCCTGTTGCTGACACGGCAACCGGGTTTTTTTTTGGGGGACGAAGAGGCGCCCATGACGTTTCTGTCACGAACGGCGTCTGCCGGCGGTCGGCACTTTGTCCCAGTGCCGCATTGATTCAAAACTTGCACCGGAACGGATCCTGAAAGATCCTCCGGACCAATTCCGTATGAAAACAAAGTGCACCGGTAAAAAGGATACCGTTGAAGTTGACGGCATCGGATTGATCAGCCTGAAACGCAGCCGCAGAGCCCGCAACATGAACCTCACGGTTAAACCGTTCAGCGGAGTCGGGGTGACGATCCCGCGCGGGGTGTCCCTCAAACAGGTCGAAAAATTTGTGGTTTCCAAGTCAGACTGGATCGTCAAACACTTGGCACAGGCCAGGCAATTAGAAAGAAAACGGCTGAAAGCGGCCAGCGTGATCGAAGAGACCGATGCCGAAGAAGCCCGAAAATTTCTGGTGCAAAAACTCGAGACCCTGGCAAAGCGGTATGGGTTCAAGGTCGGCAACGTGTCGGTCCGCAAACAGAAAACGCGTTGGGGCAGTTGTTCTGTCAATAATAATATCAGTTTAAACATCAATTTGATTCATCTGCCGCAGCAGCTCATGACCTACGTCATCCTTCACGAACTTCTGCATACCCGCATAAAAAATCATGGTCGGCAGTTCTGGAGAGGATTGGACGATTTGGTCGGTGACGCCCGATTGCTGCGATCCCGGCTCAATGAGTACAGCTATCTCTTGCTTAAAATTTGAGTGCCAAAAGGACCTTTTTGCGACAGTGGTGCGGTGCTATATCAGCAGCGTCACTGCGGGGAACGGCATGCCTAAACGGGACAAACTGATCTTCATCACCCTCTTTTTTTCGATTTTTTCCACCATCACCGGTGTCGGCATTGTGGTCCCGCTTCTCCCGGTTTACGCCCGCAACCTGGGCGCCGGCGGCCTTTACATCGGGCTGATCTTCGGTGCTTTTTCCCTGTCCCGGGTTTTCTTTTTACCGTATTTCGGTCAGTTATCAGACAGGAAAGGCCGCAAACATTTGATCGTTACCGGTTTGCTGGCCTACACCGTCGTCTCCGTCGCCTTTCTGCTGTCCAACACCATCGGCTCCCTCATCCTGATACGGCTCGTCCAAGGCGTCGCTTCGGCAATGTTGATGCCGGTGATCCAGGCCTATGTCGGTGATATCACCCCAGCCGGGCGCGAAGGTTTTACGATGGGCCTTTTCAATATGTCGATCTTTTTCGGTTTGAGTCTCGGCCCGGTTCTGGGGGGTCTGGTACATGATCGGTTCAGTCTCGATGCGGCCTTTTGGGGTATGGGCGGACTGTCTCTCGTCGGTTTTTTGTTAAGCCTCGTCTTTTTGCCACCGGTTCGTTCCGAAAGAGTGGTTAGACGGGGAATACAGCCGGCCGGGTGGAAACAACTGGCGCGGAACCGCGAGATAGCCGGGCTCTTTTTTTTTCGATTTGCCTACACCGCCTGCATCGGCATCATCTGGGGCTTCTTGCCGGTTCTGGCGGACACCGAACTGGCGCTGTCCAGCACCACTATCGGCTTTCTGGTGATGCTGGGAATTTTCGTCAGCGGCATCATTCAATTGCCGATGGGGTATGTGGCCGACCGCCTCAACAAGAAGTCGATGGTCATCTTCGGGGGCGCACTGGTCAGCGGTGCCATTTTGTCTTACTTATGGGCTGATCAAGTCTCGGAAATGGTTCTGGCCAGCGTCATGTTCGGTGTCGGAGGGGGGATCTGCATGCCGGCGCTCATGGCAACCGCGGTCCTCATTGGCGACAAAACCGGGGCCATGGGGTCCGTAATGGCGCTCCTGACGGTGGCCCATAGCATGGGAATACTGGCCGGATCGATGCTGGCAGGGGTGATGATGGATCTCTTTCGACTGCGGGCAGCGTTCCCTCTGGGCACCGCGCTGATGCTGGCCGGCATCGTCGCGTTTACCTATGCCACCCGGTTCCGTCAGGAGCCGCCGACCAGCGGCGCACCCGGGCAGGTGGCCTGAAAAACGTCCGGCCTGCCGGCTGAATCGAAGGGAGTGACATAAAAAGTCTATTTGAGAAAACGAGGCCAAATCCATGGGAGAAGGGCGTCGAATTGATTGACAACCGCTCTATCAGAATTAATTTTAAGAGAATCTCAATATCGTCAAAATTCATCGGTTGATACCGTCGTCCTGTTTGGAAATCGAGAAATTATGGCAGAAAAACGTGATTACTATGAAGTGCTCGGGTTAAATCGGCGTGCAAACGAAACAGAGGTCAAGGCTGCATATCGTAAACTCGCCTTGAAATTTCATCCGGACAGAAATCCAGGCAACAAAGACGCTGAGGAAAAGTTCAAGGCGGCCGCCGAGGCGTACGAAGTTCTGCGCGATCCACAGAAGCGATCGATATATGATCAACTCGGCCATGCCGGCCTTGAAGGAACCGGATTTTCGGGTTTTGGTGGGTTTGAAGATATTTTTTCGAGCTTCGGAGATATTTTTGAAGACTTTTTCGGCATCGGCGGCAACCGCCGATCCAGAAGCCGCACGCAGCGTGGAGCAGACCTGCGATACGACATGAAGCTCAGCTTTATGGAGGCTGCATTCGGGACCGAAACCGCAATCGACGTAGAAAAATCAGAAGCCTGCCAAAACTGCCACGGCAGCGGCAGCGCACCGGGGACGACACCGGAAACCTGCAGCCAGTGCCGTGGGACCGGCCAAGTCTCCCGCTCCCAGGGTTTTTTCACAGTCCGCACCACCTGTCATGTCTGCCGGGGTTCAGGCCAGACCATCAGCAGCCCTTGTACCGACTGCAGGGGTATGGGGCAGGTGCAGACGCGCAAAAAGGTTGCCGTGAAAATACCAGCCGGTGTCGACACGGGCTCGCGGTTGCGACTAACCGGTGAAGGGGAAGCCGGTCCCCACGGAGGGCCGCCGGGAGACCTGTACGTATTTATCCATGTCGAGCCCCATGAGTTCTTCGAACGGCACGACACCGACGTCATCTGTCGGATACCCATCTCTTTCGTTCAGGCTGCGCTCGGTGACAGCATAGAGATCCCGACCCTCACCGGAAAAAAAATGATTGAAATAAAAAAGGGCACGCAATACGGCGATATCTTGCGCCTGCACGGCGAGGGTATTCCTTCCTTGAGAAACGGCAGTCGCGGTAGCCAGATTGTTCAATTCTCCATCCGCACCCCGAACCATCTGAATAAGAAGCAGGAAGAGCTTCTGAGAGAATTCGCAAAGGTGGAAACCGGTAAGCTGTCTTCGAAGATCAAGAATATTCTTAAGGGAGACCGTCTCAGCGCGGTCTGAACATTTCGGCATTCAAAGCGGTGCCGGCGATCAACGCAACGGTAAGGATCGGAAATGAAATAAATTGATTAGAATGGCGAAGGATTCTGGGTTGTATTCAAGGCGCGTTGAAGGTCGCATACTTTATGTATGTGGGCTTTGACGCAACACAGAATACGGGCCAAAAGACGAGAAAATTTGTTCAAGTTATTGAGTTCGCGATCCTAAAGGCAGGTTCCAACCATGTTCGAATTGAAAATCGTTACCCACTTCGCGGCGGCCCATCAGCTGAAAATGGTCGCCGAAAAGTGCGAAAACCTCCATGGGCACAACTGGAAGATCGAGGTCTGCCTGAAGGGCGAAAAACTGAACCCGGCCGGCATACTGATGGACTTCGGTGAGGTCAAAAAGGAGGTTGCGGATATCATGTCGCATCTCGACCACAAATTTTTAAACGAAATCGGTCCGTTTAACGATAAATACGCACCGTCGTCCGAAAATATCGCCTATTACATTGCCACTGAATTGCAATCGGCCCTAAAAAATCGACCTGTCGGTGTCAGCCGGGTCACCGCCTGGGAGTCCGACAATGCGTGCGCCACCTACATCCCCGCTTAAAATCTTTCTGAACCACGATCCACCTTCCCACCGTGTAATCGACCGTGACACGACAGCAGCTCGTCTCGCGTTATAATCGCCGAGACCTGATCGACGTGCTGGCGGATGTTCTCGAGCCCCCCCTCTTGACGATCCACGAGAATGACCGCCCTGACGACCGTCAGGCCCTCGGAACGGGCCCGTTCGATAGCCGTCACCGTCGATCCGCCGGTAGTGGCCACATCGTCGATGATCACCACCCGGTCCGATGGTCTGAGATCGCCTTCGACCCAACGAATGATGCCGTGATCCTTGCGGGTCTTTCTGATGGAGAAGGCATCGATCGGCTTTCCGTTTAACTCGGAAGCAAACGCCGTGGCCACCGCGATCGGATCGGCACCGAATGTCAGCCCACCGACACCGGTGACGGCGAGGTCCTTTATACTGTCGAACACCAGATGTCCCACCAGATACATGCCCCGCGCACTCAGGGTCGTCGGCTTGCAGTTGATGTAATATCGACTCGACTGCCCGGACACCAGTTTAAAAATCGGCTCTTCACTGTATTGGAAGGATTTCCTGCAGAGCAAATCGATGAGTTCCTTTTTCATCGGCCCGGTTCCTCCGACACCGACCGGTGGATGCGGGTTGCACCGGCGGCGAGAATGGCGTAGCATCCAAGTTAAAGTTGATTTCAAAAGGCGAATTGGATATATAAAAGCCTCCACCGATTTTGGAAGAAGCCGGATAAATGGGTTTCAGTGGAGGCTTTGAGCAAGGAAAACTGGAGACAGCACTCCTTGAACTCGACCCCGTGTATATCAGCTGATTTCAAACCGGTCAATCTCAAACCGCTGGAGAGCGCCCGTGCGAAGACATGCTCATGCCCAGAAAGGCCGGCGGCCAAGCGGTCTCAACCGTTGGCTGCAATATTTTTTTATGTTGAGTTGTTTTCTTTCGATTCCGTGCAGTAGCGGTGCCCAGGAATCGGCAACCCCGATGACCCTGCGGGAGGCGGTGGACACGGCCATCACCGCCAACCTCGATCTGCAGAGTTCGGGGCAGGAGATCGAAGCCGCCCGGGCCAACCGGAAAATCCAAAAGACCAATCTGCTGCCCACCTTCAATGCCAGTTATCGCGGTGTCCGCAACGACAGCGGGGTGGGCGCATTTGCTGCCGGCGCCACTCCCAGCGTGGGCAATACGTTTACCCTGACGACCGGCTTCACGCAGCCGTTGTTTCAGGGCTTTGCCCTGATCAACCAATACAAGGTCGCCGAGCTGGGGGTGAACGTTGCCGAACTGAGCCAGAAGTTTACCCGTCTGGAGGTGATTTTTCAGATCAAGCAGGCCTATTACAACGTGTTGAAAGCCGAAAAATTGCTCGACGTCGCCCGCAACACGGTCGAGGTCCTGGAAGCTCAGGAGGAGGTGGCCCGCAACTTTTACGAGGTCGGCATGACCCCACTGAACGACCTGCTGCAGGTTCAAGTTCAGCTGGCGAATGCCCGCCAGAGTCTGATCACGGCTCAGAACAATCTGGATACGGCCGGTTCGGAATTCAATGTGATCCTGCGTCGGCCGGTCAACGCACCGGTTAGCCTCGTCGACATCCAAACTTACAGACCCCTTGAAAATGTGGTGGACTACTTCCTCGATCTGGCGGTTCGGAACCGGCTGGACATTAAAATCGGCGATCTGGACATCCAGATCGCCGAAAAGGAAGTGGACATCGCCCGCAAGGACTACTTCCCTTCGATTGTGCTCGAGGGGTCTTACTTCAAAACGGGTACCGATTTTGCCTTGAGGGACGACGACCCGTTCGCAAATCCCAGTGGTTGGTCGTTCTCGACCATCGCCTCCTGGGATTTTTGGGAATGGGGTCGCACAAAATACGGTGAAAGCGCCAAGCGCCGCCGTCTTTCACAGGCCAAAATCGCCCGGCAGAAGACGATCGATCAGGCCCGATTGGAGGTAGAGGTTTCGTATCTAAAGGCCCGGGAATCGGAGAAGAACATCCTGGCTGTCGAAAAGGCGGTCGAGCAGGCCAAGGAAAACCTCCGCATCACCGATGAGCGGTACAAAGAACAGGTCGCCACTTCGGTCGACACCCTGGTGGCCCAGAACCTGCTGACCAGCACCCAGGTCAATTATTTCAACGCGCTCTACGATTTCAAAATCGCCAAGGCCTTTTTACAGAAAGCGGTCAATCTGGAAATTCTGGAATGAGAGACGGTGAAGAGAAAACCGCCATAATCCGTATGTTCCATGTTTACCGCCACTACGGCAACAAAACCGCCGTAGTCGATATCACCCTTGATATCTTCAAGAATGAACTGCTCTTCATAAACGGCCCGAGCGGTGCCGGCAAAACCACGCTTCTCAAACTCCTTTATCTGGCCGAGCCGGTCTCAGACGGGCAAATCCTGGTCAACGGGATGAATCTGTCGCGTATTGCCCGCAAGAAGGTTCCCTTCTTGAGACGCAACTTCGGCATCGTTTTTCAGGACTACAAACTCATTCCCACCAAAACCGTTTATGAAAATGTGGCGCTTGTTCTGGAGGCGGCCGGCCAGAAGCGGCGACTCATCAATAAAAAGGTCAAAAGCGTTCTGCGGACAGTCGGCATGGAACAACGGATCAATGCGCTGCCGCCGACGCTATCGGGCGGTGAGCAGCAACGCGTGGCCATTGCGCGGGCGGTGGTCGGCGATCCCGAAATCATTCTGGCGGACGAGCCGACCGGGAGTTTGGATGCCGCGGCCGCCGACCATGTTCTCGGCCTTCTGAGAGCTTATCACACCCGCGGTGCGACGGTCATTATCGCCACCCATGCCCAGGAGTTGATTCGAAAAGCCGGCGGCCGCGTGGTCCATCTCAATGCAGGCCGACTTGTGAACATGCCCGATCACTGACCCTGAACGGCACCGCAATGTTTGAGCGGTGTGAAAGACGGCAGGCTAGGAATTGACGATGCGGTATCTGAAACGCGCCTTGCAGGATATTCGGCAAAACCGGTTTTTAAGTCTGGTCACGATCGTCACCATCGCGGTTTCGATTCTGATCGTGAGTGCCTTTGCTCTTTTTTTCTTAAACGCCAACGACCTGATCAACGCCTGGAAAAAGGGCGTTCACATTATGGTGTACCTTAAAAACGGTGTCGTTGAAACCGAGGTCTCCCGGCTGCAGAAAATGCTGCACGGCTTGGTCGGAGTCGAGAAGGTAAACTTCATATCCCGCGATGAGGCGCTCAAACAGCTGAGAGAACAATTGCCGCGCCAGAGCTTCCTGCTGGACAATCTCAAGCAAAATCCCCTGCCCGATGCATTCGAAGTGCATCTGCTGCCGGCCACCCGAAATTGGGCAAAAATTGAAAAACTCGCCGTGCAGCTCGAAAAACTACCCGAAGTCGAGGAAGTGGAATATGGCCGGGGATGGCTCGGTCGTTTTGCGGTCGTCTTCAATCTGTTCCGTCTGGCCGGTTACGCTCTGGGGGCTTTGTTTTTTCTGGCCGCCGTCTTCTTCGTCGCCAATACGATCCGTCTCGTGCTTTACTCCCGCCGTGAAGAGGTCGAAATTATGCGCCTGGTCGGCGCCGAAGACCGTTTCATCAAAACCCCATTCTACATCGAAGGCATGCTCCAGGGCGCCTTGGGCGGCATCATCGGCCTGGCGATGTGTTTACTTCTTTTCCTGGCCGTTTCTTCAAACGTCACACCGGAGTTCTTCGGCGGTGCATTTCAGATCCGTTTTCTGCCGACCGGAATGCTTATTACAATGGTTTTGACGAGTATGATGGTGGGCTGGCTGGGATGCTTTGCGTCTCTAAAACAATTTTTTAAATAGTGCCCATCCACGGTTTCATTAAGGGCACTGATTAGTTTCCGATCCAGAAAGCGCCATTTTCTGCAAGTTCAAGGAAATCAGCGGCATTGCGCGGAGGCGTACTCGTGTACGCCGCACAAGCGATTCCGCAGACCTGTCACGTCTTTAGCGTAATTGACGCCGAAAGTGCTGAAAAGGGCCATTTATGGACGGAAACTAAATAGGAACCGGGTATGCCGCAATCAAAAACGACGCCGACTTCCCGGCTCGGCATTTTATCACCGTCCATTTTAGCAATTGTATCCGTTCTGCTGGCTGCACTCGCGCTGCAGGCCGCAGAAATCGGTGTCGTCACCGTTGAAAATCTCAACCTGCGGCCCGAGCCCGGAACCCGGCAACCGCCGATTATGCAGCTCAAGAAAGGGACCGAGGTCGAAATCGAAGAGCACCTGGACGGCTGGCTCAAGGTCCGCCACGCCGGCCGGGTCGGTTATATTAAAAACAGCAGCGACTACGTGAAAGTTTTGGAAGCGGGCGCCCGCCAGAAGGGTCGACCAACCGATTCTGTCTCTGCGCAGCAAATCCGGGATTATCGCCGGGAGTCAAAAGACCTGAAACGCAAAATCGAGGAAACCGAGGTCCGTTTCCAGGCATTCACGGATCGCGAGGCCACGGTATTGAGCAGCCGCGCCGAATTGGACTATGCCATTGACCGCGCACGTCGACGCGTCAAAGCCAACCGGGACGAACTCGTTGACCTGGAAGACCAAATCCAGGCCAGTCGGGAACTCTACAAACAATTGGTCGACAGCGTCGATGCCAATGAGGCTTACGCCGCAAAACGACTGACTGCGCTTTACAAACTCAATCGCAACGGTACCATTCCCGTGCTGGCATCGTCGGGCTCCATCTTCGAGATGATCAAGCGCAAGAAATATCTGGAGCGGATTCTGGCCCATGATGAGCAGGTTCGCCAAGGTCTGCTGGAGGAAAAGTTGCGACTCAAGGAAATCCTTGATCGACTGGATGCCCAGCAGGCTCAAAAAAAGCGCCTCGAAGCCGACATCGATGCGCAAATCGAGAAGTTGTCCCGCAATCGAACAGACCGTTCGCGGGTTTTGGCGCGGATACGGTCTGAAAAATCGCTCCAACTCGCCGCCATCGAGTCCATGAAGGCTGCCGCGAAAACCCTGGACCAGACCGTTGAAAAACTGGCTGCCCAGCCTGAGCCCCAGAACGTGGCGGGTCAGCTCGATTCATTTTCCGATTTTAAGGGCTTGCTAAACATGCCTATCAGCGGTAAAATAATCCGTTTTTTCGGTCCTCAGAAAGACACCAAATTCAACGTCAGCGTCTTTCGCAGTGGTATCGACATTCAGGCCCAGAAGGGCGCGGTCATCCAAGCCGTGTTTGCCGGGCGGGTCCTATTTGCCGACTGGTTCAAAGGCTACGGCAACATGGTCATCATCGATCACGGAGACGGCTACTACACCGTCTATGCCCACCTGGAGGAGCTCTTCAAGCAAAAGGGATATTTTGTCGACACCGGCGAACACATCGCCACGGTCGGTGATACGGCGTCGATGGACGGGCCGATTCTCCATTTCGAGGTGCGCCATCACGGAAAACCGCTGGATCCTATGGAATGGATCGTCAAAGGATAGTTTATTGATAAGGAGTTGCTGAATGACAACCGAGAAAAAACGGCACGTTAGGCTTTGGCTGGCAGTGATCGCGTCTGTGATCTTCTGGACTGTCGGAACCGGTTTCGACCGCCAGCTTTCAGCCGACAATGAAGAAACCTACAAGGGACTGAAACTTTTTAC
>JBDNAO010000274.1:0-2729 GCA_039768375.1 Desulfobacterales bacterium
GTTCAACGGCGTATTCCAGGGCGTGATTTTCTTCGGCCCGCTGGGATTGCTGCATCCAATAAAGCACGAAGTCGCCGTCGGTCATCTTCTTCTGATTAAGCGGCTGGATGCGGGTGGGTTCGATCGACTGGGAATGCGTCGGTTGGGGCATGGATTATATCTCTCCGGGCCGACGGGCATCGCGTTCCGGCTGCGTCTATTGGCCGATCATCGGTATGCAAAAGCTTGATTGGGGCAACCTGCCAATATCACCGCATTTGCGGAGCCGGATGACATTCGGCAAATACAAATTTTGAAAAACGGTATTTCATCCCGCAAAGTGGAATGTCGTGACAATCGGCTTGCATGTCTTCGGTACGTTCGAAAATCGCTGTATATTGGCTCACGCTCTTTTAAAAAAAAAGGTAACAGCGCAACGCACTGTTACCTGTGAAAAATCAAGGCGCGTTATCCAGGAATCGAAACCGGCGAAGATTTTCCAATTTCTTCCATCGTTTCTTCGTATTTACTGCGCATGTCGACGTGCCCCTTGTCGATGTTTTGTTTCATCGGGCTCCAGTCGGTCGGGCACTCGACCTTAAGCTGTTCGAGCCGTCCGGACAATTCCTCGACAATCATGTGTAGATCTTCAATCTTGGGCTGAATTTTTTCTCTCTCGGCCGTGCCGAGTTTGTCGAATTTGCGCCAGGTGTCGTAGAGCTTCGCCTTCCATGCGGTGAGTTCCATTTCCATTCCCGAACAAAAATCTTTAACGTCCATAGCTTCCTCCTTTTCTGATTGCGGTTTTCATGTTATCGGTTTGCCAAAACGCCCCTTCCGAAAGGCCATAAACCGTCTGAAATTGATATTTAGTATAGTGACGAATCCATGTTTGTCAATGGACTCAATCGATGGTCCGGCGGTGCTGCCGATAGTTCGGAAGGAGTCCACGACGAGGACAGGTCCGGCTACATGGGTCAAACCTCACGCGTGATTACGCAGTTTGAGTTCGATGGGGTGCGGATTCAGATACATCTGTTGCCGCAGATACGGCTGTTGATATTTGCGCACGTAGTGGTTGATCAGAGTGATCGGCACGATCAGCGGAACGACCTCGCGCCGGTACTGATCGATGATGTCGAGCAGTTCCTTTTTCTCGTCGCTCGACAACTCTTTCTTGAAGTACCCCAACAGGTGGTAGAGGACATTGCCGTTTTTTTTGATCGTCACCTTCAGCCGCAAAGCATCGATAAGCTGCTGCTCGTATCGCTCGTAGAGTTCCCCGGCCGCCAGAGACTTTCCGCCGGCCACCAGCTTCCCCATGACGCGGTAGTGCTGCGGGCTGTGCGAGAGGATCAGCAGTTTATGACGGGTGTGAAAGTCAACCAGGTTCGCCATATTTTTCTTCTGCGCCAGGGTCTCGCGCCAGCGCTTGAGGGCAAAGATCAGTTCGATGAAGGTTTCCCTAAGCACCGGATCGTTCAAGCGGCCCTCTTCTTCTACTGGTATGCGAGGAAACCTTTTCGTAAAAGCCCGGGCAAACAGCCCGACCCCCTGTTTCACCGGCATACCCGAGTCGGAGTAAACCTTGACTCTGAACAGACCGCTGTTGGGCGAATCTTTTTTGAAAATAAATCCACAAAGATTCTCATTTTCCAGCTCCGCAACACGCTTTGCGGCCCACCGACGCACCCGAGCGGTGTGATCGACCTTGTTTTTCGACGTGACCAATCGCGGGTTTTCCGGGTCGCCGACGAGCCGAAACGTTTCCCTGGGTACGGGAAACCCGGCTTCCACCTCCGGGCACACCGGAACGAAGTCGACATATTGTGAAAGAATGTCGGTTATGAAGCGGTCCCTGGCGTGTCCACCGTTCCAGCGCACATTTTCACCCAGCAGACAGGCGCTGACCCCTATTTTAATTCGGTCTTCCATTCCTGATTCTCCTTATCCGCGTCACATCATTTCTGTTGTTGGACGGACCCACCGAAGCCGACTTCGAAACACTTTGAGCGGCCGAACTCCGCCCCGCTTCAATTGGCCAAATGCGGAATCGCCAGCACCCTGCCCCGTCTTTATTTTCTTAATGTGAACGTTTAAGATCGCCTCACGTCCGGTCTTGTCCGAACGGAAAGAGTCGAAACCAGCAGGTTGTGAAGGATCAGAACAGCCCAGATCCCCAGAAGCATGTACCAGATCGAAAACTCGTGGTGCTTCTCCATTTATCCTCCCGCGATTTCTCCCATTTCTGACATTACCGCGATTTTGATTGGATCTCAATCGCAACAAAATAATTTCGTTCGTAAAAAAAACAAGCGCTATGATACGAACGAATCGTCGTCGGTCGGCTGAGAATTTATAAAAAATTTGCAAAATCTGTCAGAAAGTGCTTTTATTTAAACATGAGAGTCGATCGGACGCTCCTCGAGACCGGATCTCCGGAAGAAGCCGATGATGCCGTCGGCAGTGCGTTCCACCCTTATCGGAAGTGACATTCAGTGGTCAACACTTGAATCGTCGCCACTTATGTCGAAACCATTGCCGAGTCATATGAAAATGAGGACCTCCCATAAAATAGCAGTTTGGTTAACGGGAGCCTTAGGGACCCTTATGTTGATTGGCGGCCTCAAACTTTTCGGTCTGCAGGCTAATTCTCATACGCCGCTACCGACACGGATTTCCGGAGAGGTTCGCTTGATGTCGCTCACTGGTTTTTCGACCCGACCGCTTGTGGTTCGAAAAAAAATATA
>JBDNAO010000275.1:0-5499 GCA_039768375.1 Desulfobacterales bacterium
CTTCAACGTCTCGTCACCGAGGGCGGTGCATATGATCTGGCCCGGATGATGCTCAACAGCGGCCGTGTTTTCGAGGCTTTTCTCGAATTGCTGATCGAGGAGAACTTTACCGTCCGGCTCGCGGCCATGGTGACGATGGAAGAACTGGCCGCCGCCAATCTCACTCTCGCGAGACAGGTGATCGCCCCCTTGTGGAAACGATATCCGCAGTCCGCCGATTCGGTAAAAGGCGACATGCTGTATATTTTCGGGGAACTGCAATCGCCTCAATGCCTGCCTCACCTCCGGTCGGTTCTGGCAGCCGAGGAGAATTCGGAAATCAGAGAAGCCGCGCAGGAGGCGCTTGAAAAAATAGAGAATCAATGACTGATCTGACATCCATCATCGAGATTTTGCAGCACAATGAAAAAATAGCCCGGCGTTTCTTCGAAATCGAAAAACGGGTCTTGACGGTATTGAACTACTCCGATCTCTTCGAAGTCCTTCTGGCCGAAATTCGCCAACAATTCAAGGTGCCCTATGCCTGGATGACCCTGATCGAAAAGAGTGAAATTTCCAATTTCATCCAGCAGCTCGAATCCTCGGACCGGCTCAAAGCTCGATTGAACATGATCTCAAAAGACACGTTCGTGAAACTCGTCGGGACCCAAACGACACCGCTCCTGGTCAACCATGATCTGAAGCCTTACTACCGTTTGCTGCCGCAGAGTCGCAAATATGCCGTTCAATCGATCGCCATCGCTCCGATTTCGCTGGACGGTGACATAATCGGCAGCCTGAACCAGGCCGATATTTCTTGCCGTCGTTTCCAACCGGGAATGGATACGAGCCTGCTCGAGCAGCTGGCCATGAAGGTATCGCTGTGCCTGTCCAATGTGACCGCACACGAAAAACTTCGTTTTCTGGCCTATCACGACCCGCTGACCGGTCTGCTCAATCGGCGGGTCATGGAATCGGTCCTGTCGCGCGAGTTTGCACGGTCGCGGCGCTATCCTCAATTTCTTTCGCTGGTATTTCTGGACCTCGATCATTTTAAAAACGTCAACGATCGCTACGGCCACGACCGGGGCGACGATCTGCTCGTTTATGTTGCCAAAGGCCTCACGCAGCTGAGCCGCACAACAGACGTCGTGGCCCGCTATGCCGGCGACGAGTTTGTCATCATCCTCCCCGAGACGACCAAGAAGAGTGCGGCTCAGCTGATGCGGCGCGTGAGTGACTACTTTTCAGAACACCCCCTGGAGTTCGAAGCCATGCGAATGCCGGTTTCCATCAGTTTCGGTATCGCCTCGGCAGAAGACGAGGGCGTCGTCGATCCCGAATCGCTCTTGAAAAGAGCAGACAATGCCCTCTACGAGGCCAAGAAATCCAGAAACAGCACGCCCTGCCCCTTGCCGGATAGGTTCCGTGAAAATCAAAGCGTCATCGATTTTCCAACAAAAAAAACAGAGGGGGCTCAAGAACAGGGCGCATAGAAATGTCGAACCACAATTTCAGAAGTGTCGTTTTGACGATAGTCTACCGGCAGGACCGCGGGCAAATGCCAATGAGATTTTTTTTGAACCTTGAGGCATCGGCCGTTATAACTGTTTTCATAAATATGTTCTGATTGGAAGGAATATGGTCCAGTCCAAAATCCCCCCTGGCCCCCCTTTATTTAAAGGGGGGAAAGCATGCACACCGGCATCCTTTCTTGTACCCAAGAGTTGTGTTGAAACCACTCTAAGTCTTTACCAGTCCCCCTTTTGACAAAGGGGGACTGGGGGATTTTAAAAAAGCGCCAATCGGAGTAAACTTCCTACATTCAGTATAACAGGGCGTTCTGTAATGCGCATATTAAAAAGCCCGGTCCATTATTAGGACGGGGCTTTGGGGGTTTCGGGAGCCAACGGCCGCATCGGGCCCGGGGTGTTCTCTTATTTCTTCTCCGTATCAGGAAGCGGGCCTTCACCGGATTGCTCCGGCGCTTCTTTTTTAGTATCGACGGCGTTGGTCTCAGTCTCTGGGGCCGCCGCTTCTGCGGCCGGCTGATCGCCGGTTTGTTCTTCAATTTTTTCTTCCGGCTCCGCTGCTTTGCGAGCCTCTTTTTCGACCGGCATTGCCTCCGTTGCTGCGTCAGGGCCCTTTTCATCGGCACCCGCTTTTTCTTCCACCGCTTTCTTGTCGGGCACCGTGGCCTTCGCTTTGACAGTTTTCTTTTTCGTCTCGCCGACGTCGGCTGAGGGCGTTACGAGTTCGATAACCGAAATCGGCGCAGCATCACCGGCACGCCGGCCGAGTTTGACCACACGCGTGTACCCCCCCGAAATGGCTTTGAAACGGCTTTGGGCCTCTTCGAACAGCTTGTGCACAACTTTTTTTTCCCTGACAATGGCCATGGCTTGCCGCCGGGCGTGCAGATCACCCCGTTTGGCCAGGGTGACCAGATGATCCGCCCAGCGTCGCAGTTCTTTGGCCTTTGCATCGGTGGTTTGAATCCGCTGATGTTTAAACAAAGATGTCACCATGTTCCTGAACATAGCGTCTCTGTGGCTCGCGGTGCGGTTCAACTTCAACCCAGATTTACGGTGTCTCATGGTGACCGTTTACTCCTCTTCTTCCATTATTTCTTCGGGTGGCATGAACCCGTCCAGTTTCATTCCGAGCGAAAGCCCCATGTCGACTAAAACTTCCTTGATTTCGTTCAGCGACTTGCGCCCGAAGTTCTTGGTCTTCAACATCTCGGCTTCCGTTTTGGACACCAGTTGAAAGATTTTGTGGATATCGGCATTTTTGAGGCAATTCGCGCTGCGCACGGAAAGTTCGAGCTCGTCAACCGTGCGGTAAAGATTGTCATTCCAGCGCGGTTTCTCATCATTTTCGGCGTCGTTGTCGAGGGCCGGTTCTTGATTTTCGTCGAAATTGATGAAGATCGACATCTGGTCTTTCAAAATCTTGGCCGCATAGGCCACACAGTTCTCCGGTAATATACTACCATCCGTCCAGACTTCCAGCGTCAATTTATCGTAATCGGTCTTCTGACCGACGCGGGCATTGCCGACCACGTAGTTGACGCGCTTGACCGGAGAAAAGACGGCGTCGATCGGAATCGTTCCGACCGGTGCATCCTCGTCCTTATTGTTTTCCGCCAGAGTGTAGCCCTTTCCCACTTTGACGGTCAGGACCATATTGAGCTTGGACCCCTCGCCTAAAGTGGCAATGTGCAGATTCTTATTCAGAATTTCGCACTTTCCGTCATCGCTGATAATATCGCCGGCAGTGACCTTCTTCTCGCCCTTGGTTTCAATTCTGACGATGTGAGGCTCAGTATCGCTGACTTTTAACCGGACCTCTTTGAGATTGAGAATGATTTCCGAAACGTCTTCGAGGACACCGGGTATGACGCTGAATTCATGCATCACCCCGTCGAATTTTACGGACGTGATGGCGGCACCGTGAAGGGAGGACAGGATGACCCGCCTCAACCCATTGCCGATGGTGATTCCGAATCCTCTTTCGAGCGGCTCACACACGAACTTGCCATACGAAGGTTTGCTGGTTACCTGAACCTTTTCCGGCTTGAACATATCACGCCAGTTGATGTACATAAGTTCATTCGGTGACATTTTTTTGAATCTCCAGCCTTTTTTGTGGTGTTGGTAGCAACAAATTGAATTTTGGAACACCAAGCCCGATTTTTTTCTTTCTCCGCAGATTCATTCCAAAATCCCGCCGGGCAACAAGCCCCGGTTTCCAGTGCAGGCGGAAACCGTTTATTTGGAATAGAGTTCGACGATGAACTGCTCCTGGATCGGCATCGTGAGGTCTTCGCGTGCCGGAAAATTCTTGACGACTCCTTTCATGTTCTCTTTTTCCAAGTCCAGCCACTGGGGAATGCCACGACGCACGACGCCGTCCATTGAATCGGAGATCGCCTGAATCTTACGGCTTTTTTCTCTGACTTCGATGACATCGCCCACCTTAATGAGATAAGAGGGGATATCGACCTTTTTGCCGTTGATGACGAAGTGGTTGTGCCTGACAAAATGGCGCCCCTGGGAGCGAGAATTGACGAACCCCAACCGGTAGACGACATTGTCGAGCCGCCGCTCGAGTGCGACCAGAAGGTTTGTGCCCGTAACACCCTTCTGGCGATCCGCCCGCATGAAAAACAGTTTGAACTGTTTTTCAGAAAGACCGAACATTTTTTTTACTTTTTGCTTCTCTCTGAGCTGTATGCCGTAATCCGATATTTTTCTGCCGCGACGTTGGCCGTGTTCTCCGGGGGGATAGCTGCGGCGGTCAAACGCACATTTATCGGAATAGCACCGATCGCCTTTGAGATAGAGTTTTAAATTCTCACGCCGGCATATCCGGCAAACAGAGCCTGTATAGCGTGCCAATATGAATCCTCCTGTCTTGCTTCCAAAGGGGTCTTCCGGAAGAGCGTGGATGGCGCATCAGCAACTGATTCAACGCCATTCTCGATCATTCAACCCGGCAAACCCATCCTGTCGATCGACCGTTTAAACGCGACGTCTTTTGGGCGGCCGGCAGCCGTTGTGGGGAATGGGCGTGACGTCCTTGATCACGATGACGTTGAATCCGGTAGCCTGCAGCGACCGCAGGGCCGATTCGCGTCCGGGACCGGGTCCCTTGACAAAAACCTCAACGTTTTTCATACCGTGTTCCATCGCTTTTTTGGCGGCATCCGAGGCCGCCATTTGGGCGGCAAAAGGTGTGCTTTTGCGTGAACCTTTAAACCCCTGAGTTCCGGCGCTTGACCAAGCCACAACGTTTCCGGTCTGATCGGTGATGGTGATAATCGTGTTGTTGAAGGTAGACTGAATGTGAACAACACCGTTTTGGATATTCTTTTTTTCTTTCTTTTTGGTACGGGTTCTCTTCGCCATGTAACGAGCCTCACCTGTCTAAATATTATTTTTTCTTGGCGGCGCCCTTCTTCTTGACCGCCGCACGTTTGGGTCCCTTGCGTGTGCGGGCATTGGTGCTTGTCCGCTGTCCGCGAACCGGCAACCCTTTGCGATGCCGCAATCCGCGATAGCAGCCGAGATCCATCAGTCGCTTAATGTTCATGGCGACTTCGGATCGGAGTTCGCCTTCGACCTTGTATTCCCCATCGATGACCTTTCTGATGTCATTGATTTGGGACTCTGTCAGGTCATCGCTTCTGGTGTTCGGATCGACGCCGATTTTCGACAAAATTTCAATGGAGGTGCTTCGCCCGATCCCGTAGATATAGGTCAGCGCGATCTCAACTCTTTTTTGTTTCGGTAAATCGACTCCAGCAATTCTGGCCAATTCCTGCCTCCTCTATCCCTGCCGTTGTTTGTGGCGTTTGTTTTCACAGATCACCCGAACAGTCCCTTTTCTGCGGATGATCTTGCATTTCGGGCAAATCCTTTTTACTGATGCTCTGACTTTCATCGAAACACTCCTTATGTCGCCAACGCTGCCGGACTGTACCGGGCTATCGCCGGTTGTCTGTTTTTACCACTC
>JBDNAO010000276.1:0-6673 GCA_039768375.1 Desulfobacterales bacterium
TACGGGTATGATCCAGCTTGCAAAGAGACATGCCCTGGGGTCCGGGTACCGTATATCCGACTACATCGACGCCCCTCTTGGCCAGCCGCTCGGCCATGGCCTTGGTCTCATCTTCGCCGCCGGAATGGCATTTCCAGGCGCAATTGTTGCACCCGACCACGAACACCTTTTCCCCGGATCGGATACATTGGACAATCTCTTCAATCGGTTTTTGTATTGTTGCGTGCACGTTAATCCCCCCAGATTTATGAATTGGTATCGCTTTCCTATGTTTCCAAAGCCGGAATCATTTACTTGGCCTGTTTATAACGATTTCTCGGCCAGCCATCTTCGCTTTAAAATTACAAACACCGCTCCGCAGACCATCAGCGTCAGCATAAACGCCAAATGGGAAATATCAATCAGCATGGTGAAGCCGGGGCTGAAAACGACATCGGGGAGGTTTTTGAGTACGCGGAAAATACCGGTCACCGCGATGGCGGTTAACAGCGCAATCCGGACGTAAGCAGACCCTGTCAAATTAAATCGCCGGCGCAGTCTACCGAAGTAAACGCCGATACAGTAGAAGAACAAAAATAAAAGCAGAGTGGCCCCGGCATAATGCAGGATGTGGGTAACATAGAATTGCGCCAGCCATCCGAATCCGGGAATATCTGCGATGTAATACCGTTTAAATATGGGCATCTGGGCCATACCGCTCAGGGTCATCAGAGCCAGCAGAATCACATAGGCCGGTTTGATGAGTCCCTGTGCAGCGGTATGGTTCGATGCTGTTTGCGGCTTCATGGTTGGCCTCCATCGCGGCCGCCGGCGCGTTTAGCGGTGAGATACATTCGCCCGAAGGCCGCTGCCAGACCGGCAAACGGTGCGATCAGCATTGCCTTGGCCAGGTTGTCGGCATGCGCCATCTGGTCTTTGACGGGATTGAAATGGGGTCGCCCGGGACCCTTGTCGATGGACCGGTTTAACGTTTCAAACGGAACCGGAGACAGATAGATGGTATTCGTGCCGCCGTTTTCAGTTTCGCCGTAAACATAGGCGCCGGTCGTTGCGGCGATGTCGTGCGCCGTTTTTATGATATTGCTGCGCGAACCGATAGTTTGGACTTCTTCGGGACAGGCCGCAATGCATGCGGGCAGCTCGCCTTCTTCGATGCGATTGTAACAACGGTCGCATTTGTACATAACGCCGTTGCCGGCAAACTGCGGCAGCAGATCCAGGTAAAGCCCGACGCCGGTTTGGCGCTGGGGAATATCCCAGGGACAGACCACCTGACACTTGCGGCCGCCCAGACAGATGTGCGGGTCGATCAGGGTAATGCCGTTTTTGAATTTGCGGGCCGCGCCCCAGGGGCACAGATCGGCGCAGGGCGGGTTCTGACAGTGCATGCAGCGCCGGGGAAAGGTAAAAGTTTTCTCGCGGCCGCCGACATTCACCGTGGCTTCCTGAATATAGACCCAGTTATAGGGGGTCAGCCGGTCGCGAACGTCCCGTTTTTCCGCAGTTGACCAATCCGCAGCCTTGACGCGGCTTGGATACATTTTGGGAAACGGTTTAACAGGTTCGGGGTATTTGACAGCATTGGCGTCGCGACAGGCTTCAACGCACGCCTCGCAGCCGATGCATTTGCCGATATCAATCAGAGTGGCCAGTTCTCGCCCGCTCTGCGCCCCGATCGCGTTGGGCAGGGGAACCTGGGAAGCACAGGCAGCGCAGGCAATGGCGGCACTTTTCTTTAAAAAAGATCTTCTCGAAAGCAACGGCATGCAGATCTCTCCTCGCTTTTATCGGTCTGGTCGTTAACTAAAAAAACATGCTTTGCAAGCAATGCCGGCTTGTTTAAAGTCTGCATACAGCAGTTTTAACCGTTCATTGGCAATTCGGATTTTAGGCGGTCTTTCCTGCGCTTCCTTCTCTTCCGGGAAGCAGGCCAGCGTTCGATACGCCATCGTCTTCCTCGGCGCAGCCGGCGACCGGCCGTTTCAACAGCAGTAATCTGAAATAGGGATTTTTTTCTTCGACACGGCCCATGCCGACCATTTTGTAAGCATTCGGGGGAAGTACTTTGAAAAGATCCGTCGGCGTCTCCGGATCACTCCACAGAACCTCGAGTGAGTCCCCCGGTTCGATACCCCTCAGGGCCTGGCTGATCTTCAATAGAGAAAACGGCATGATGGTTCCGCGCAGATCGAGGTAATGGGTTATCGAACGATAAATTTTTTTTCCCTTTTCGCGCATTGTATTTCCCTATGAGCAAATTGGGTGCCACACGCACACTAAAAAAATCCCCCACCACTGGATTGACGAAAAAATTTTTAAATTATATGTATTTACAGACAATTGAACACGTACTCATTCAAATTCCCGCTTGAACTGCTACAAATGTCTTATGCCGGCAATAAAAATCCTTGATTTTGACTGTTAAATTGCTAAATATACGAATTTAACATATGTTAAATTTTTAACAGGAGATAGGAAATGATTGACCAGGAGTTGAACGCCTACTGGAAAACGGTGGTCGATACGATTCACGACGGCATCATGATCGTCGACACGGGTGGTACGATCGTTTCGGTCAACACCGCTTTCGAGTCGATAACGGGCTACTCCAGAGATGAGATCATCGGCCGGTCATGCACGATTCTGCACTGCAACACCTGCGAAGCCGCTCGCGAAAAAGCGGATTGTCACTGGTGCCAGTTGTTCAGGATCGGAAACGTCCGCAAACAAAGCTGCGTCATGATGCGCAAGGATGGCCGCTATCTTCACATCCTCAAGAACGCAGCCCTGCTGCACGACGCGCACGGCGAGGTGATTGGCGGTGTGGAAACCATGACCGATGTCACGGAGCTGATTGAAAAGGATACCCAAATCGAGGCTTTCAGGCGGCAGCTTCGTGCCGAAGACGGTTTCCACGGGATTCTCGGCTCCTCGGCGCCGATGCAGCGCGTCTATGACCTGGTCACCAATGCCGCCCAGTCGGATGCACCCGTGATCATATTCGGTGAGAGCGGGACCGGCAAGGAACTGATCGCCAGGGCCATCCACGAGTCCAAATCAGCGCAGCAGCGGCCCTACGTCAAGGTCAACTGTGCCGCCTTGAATGAATCGTTGCTGGAGAGCGAGCTTTTCGGACATGTCAAGGGGGCTTTTACCGGCGCCCATAAGGATCGCACGGGACGGTTCGAGGCGGCCAACGGCGGTGATATTTTTTTGGATGAAATCGGCGACCTGCCCTTTTCAACCCAGGTCAAGTTGTTGCGGGTGCTCGAAGAGAAAGTGATCGAAAGGGTCGGCGATCAGCGGCCGATTTCAATCGATGTCAGAATCATCTCGGCCACCAACCGCGACTTGAAGCGGCTTGTCGAGAAGGGCAATTTCCGGGAAGACCTCTTTTACCGGATCAACGTCATCCCGATCCACGTTCCGCCTCTACGGGAGCGGGTCAGCGACATTCCGCTGCTGGCCGAACATTTCTTCCGCCGCATTCAGCTCAAGAGCGATAAAAAAATCAACGGCATCGCCAAGGACGCCATGCACCTGTTGATGGCCCACACATGGCCGGGCAACGTCCGGGAACTCAAGAGCACGTTCGAATATGCCTTCGTCACCTGTCAGGGGCTCATGATTCAGCCCCGGGACTTTCCGCCGGATATTAACGGCAAGCCAAAAGCATTACCAACCGCCATCATTGCCGGGAGAACCAGAGACGACATAAAAAAACGCCGGTTGATCGAAGCGCTGGAACAAGCCGGCGGCAATCAGTCGCAAACCGCGGAAATTTTGGGCGTCACCCGCGTGACCGTCTGGAATCAGATGAGAAAATACGGTATCACAGCCAAACAAAACCGTTTCGTTAAAGAGAGCCCGTAGAGTTTTTTTTAAACGCCACCACTTTTCAAGCCGTCGCCAATGGTGTTATTTTGGCACATAAATTGCTGCTAACTTGTTCAAGGGGTGACTTGGCATTCCCTCCATCGAACACCTCCATTACCCCTCCATTGTATCGACCCTGCCGGAACCGCAGGGTCGATACTTTATTGAAGTTGGAGTTGCTGCACTCGGTGAAAAGGAAATTGAAGTGAAGATTCGCAAAATAACCTCTTTGACCGCCGCGCTGGCCTTTATCCTTATGGTGCTGACCAGCATTATTCTATTTATCGTCCCCCAGGGTCGGGTAGCCTATTGGGCCGATTGGCGTCTTTGGGGATTGACGAAGACAGACTGGGGAAACATTCACATCAACCTGGGCCTGCTGTTTCTGATCGCATTGTTTTTGCACATTTACTACAATTGGAAACCGTTGATGTCTTATCTCAAAGACAAGGCCAAGCAGATGAAAGTGTTGACTCCCGAGTTCAACGTGGCTCTTGCCATCACGGTTGCGTCTATCGTGGGGACTTACCTACTAGTGCCACCCTTTAGTTGGGTAATGGCACTGAACGACCATCTCAAAGACGCCGGCGCCGAAAAATACGGTGTACCGCCTTATGGCCACGCCGAGCTATCGTCTCTGAGTACGTTTGCAAATAAAACGGGACTCGATGTGAAGGAAAGCCTGACGCTCATAAAAAAGGCTGGTTTACAGGTAGAAAGTGACCAGCAAACCCTGGCCGATATTGGACGGTTAAACCATGTTCCGCCGCAGAAAATTTACCTGGCGATGAAACCCGCCGCCGGCAGTCCATCCATGAACACCGGTCGTCAACAGAAATTGCCGGACGAGCCACCACCCGGCACCGGTAATCTCACTCTGGCGGATTTGTGCAACCAATACGATTTCAACACGAAGATTGTCCTGGAGGGGCTCAGGAGCCTTAAAATAGAGGCCCTGGAAGATATGGCGATCAAGAAAATAGCCGCGGTAAACCATATCAGCCCTTTGGATGTTTATGAAAAAATTAAATCATTCGCATCGGTCGCGGCTTCCTCGCAGGCCCGAAACATTGGTCTACCCTCGGTGGATAAGGCAGTGGAGCCGGCTGCCGAGCAATGATCATAGCCGGGCTTTGCAAAGCCCACTCATCTCGCTTGAGCAGGCTAATGAAATCCCGTCTTCGAGGAATATGTGGGTCCGAGGTGAGGAAATCGAAGACACCCTGCTACCAACACAGCACCCTTTACTTTAGGAGGAAATTCCATGAAGACCTTAGTCGTTTATTCGAGTCAATCCGGCAATACGCGCAAACTGGCGGATGCGGTGTTTGATTTCATCGATGCCGAGAAGGAAATCTATCCTGTGGACGAAGCACCGGACCCGAGTGGATACGATTCGATCGCCGTCGGATTCTGGCTCAAGGCCGGTAAACCCGACCCCTTGTCCTTAGAATTTCTTTCAAAGATCAAGGCTCAACAGCTTTTCCTCTTTGCCACTCACGGCGCGGCGACAGGCTCGGCCCATGCGGAAGGCGCCATGTCGCATGCCAGAAGCCTGGTGCCCGATGCGAAAGTACTCGGCACTTTTAGTTGTCAAGGCGAAGTCAATCCAGAAGTGCTGGAAAGAGTATCAAAAAAACCGGAACCGCCGGTTTGGCTCAAGGATGCACCAAACGCAGTGGGACACCCGAACCGCAACGACATGCAGGAGCTAATAAAAGTACTGGAAAAAGTGAGAAATGAGTTTGGCTGGTAGAGAGCTTTTGGTTTATTATTTCATAGCGTCTCCACCCTTCAGGCTAAAACGACACCCCCGGCAGAAGAAAGAGTCTGCCTTCCGGAACCGACCGCTCCGGTTAGGCAGGCGGCAGATAGAAGACGAGTGAAACTTAGAGCTCGAATTGCCAAGAAAATACCTGAAGAAAGGGAAAACGTAGGAATGGGAAAATGCTCTTGTCATCCGGAAAAAGAAACCAGCTTCATGTGCACGAAGCACGGTGTTTACTTATGCAACGAGTGCCTCACGTGTCGAGATCCCAACATATACTGCAAACATCGCTCATCCTGTGTCATCTGGTTTATGCAGAAGCGGCAGAAGGGTTGGAACGCCGAGTCTGAAACTGAAAAACGGGCGATAAAACACACCGTCAATGCCCCAGCGTAAGGAATGGAGGCGCTAGATCATGAAATATAGGATGGTTTTCATCACCCTTTGCACCGCTCTGGCGCTGACCGCCTGTGCAACCACAAAAATTTCCGATGAAAAACATAAACCGGCAAGCGCAGGGGATGCTCTTCCGGTTATCGAGCTGCCTGTCCCGCAAGACGGGCGCCTGCAGGAATATCTCGGTGTTTCCGGAGCGGGTCTTTTTTCGGTTGATCAGATCAAAGCCGACATTGTGATCATCAAGCTGTTCAGTGTGTACTGTCCGCTGTGCCACAAGGACGCGCCCAAGATGAACCAATTGTATGCAAAGATTGAAAGCAGCACAGAACTCAAGGGGAGGCTGAAACTCATTGCCATCGGAGCCGGCAATTCTGCCCAGCAGGTGGCTCAATTCAAAGAAGAATATGGTTTGAAGTTTCCCGTGTTTGCCGACGGAAACGGCTCGATCCACCGGCAACTGGGCAGTGTCAAGTTCCCGTATTACATGGGCGTAAGGTTGGATGACGGGCACAACGCCAGGATTTTTTATGCCCGGCTGGGTCAGATCAAAGACACCGACACATTCCTGCAATCGATTCTTCGAACTTCAGAAAAATAGAGGTGATGTCTCTGTGCAAGAAAGGCTTTTCA
>JBDNAO010000277.1:0-9290 GCA_039768375.1 Desulfobacterales bacterium
CATCAACATCGGACGGTTTCAGCTGGGGCGCCGCGGTGACCGCGCCCTATGTATGGTCAACATCGACACACCGGCCGACGATCGGGTCCTGGAAGACATCAAGGCCCTGCCGAACATTCTCACTGTCACCCAGGTGTACCTGAGCTAAGGGCTCAAGAAAGAATAAGTTCGCTTTCTATAGGTGGACTAATTAGTGCCCATCCACGAATTACCGCAGGGCACTATTAAGTGTCCAATTCATAAATGAGAATTTTTTTCGCTGGGCAAGGCCGCACAAAGGTTTGCGGCGAGGCGTACTTTATGTACGCCGCAGCCGGAAACCTGCGGAGAACGCCTCCCAGCGGAAAAAAGGCCACTTATGGATGGACACTAATTAGGGGTGCCCATCGCTGGCAAGCGTGGTTCATAAGCACCGGTTTTATCGATCTCTATTCCTGCCAGTGACACGAGGATGTCCAGACCGGTTCTTTTCCAGGTTGCTCGCGCCTGCTCCGGCGTATCGACGAGTGGCTCCTGACAGTTGAAGGACGTGTTGAGCAGCAGGTCGCAACCGGTTTTATCCCGCCAGACCGACAGCAGCTTCAAAATAAACGGATCGTCTCCCTCGGCGACGATTTGGGGGCGGCTGGTGCCGTCTACATGGGTCACAGCCGGAACCTGTTCGGCATTGGTTGGAACAATGTAGGACATGTATTTGCTCGGCACCCCCCAGTCGCCGAGCACCATGGGTGCAAATGGACGATACCATTCGCGCTGCTTGACATCCCTGTTGAGCCGATCTTTTCCGTCGCTGAGGCGGGGATCTAGAAGAATGCTGCGATGGCCCAAGGCCCGCGGACCGGACTCCGCGCGACCGTAGCACAACCCGACGCTTTTTCCCTCCTCCAGAAACCGCACGATATCCGGAATGAGGTCATGGCCGACACTTCCCGCATCGGTGCCGAGATAGGGTTGCCATGCGCGTGCAACTCTTGGCCGGTTGAAAACGTGGTGCCACACGAATAGCGCCTGGCCGAGGCTGATACCGCCGTCGTGTGGCTGGGCCGGCACCCAGGTTTCCTGAAATAAGCCACTCTTGTGCACCGCGGTGTTGGCAGTGCAATTCATTGAACAGCCTCCGGTCATGACAAGCCGATTTACCGGCCGCCAGGACTTCATCCGAGCTGCGGCTTCGAGATAAAATTCTGTCGTCAACCGTTGCAGGGAGGCGCACACATCCTGAGCGAAACTATTTTTCGGTTCAAATGGAACGATGCTGAACCGTCCGGAGTCATCGCGCAGAAAAGGAGAAAACGGATGATAGAGCATCTGCTGCTTCAGTGCATCGATGACCTCTTCCCGGGGGGTCCCGTAGCTGGCCAAGCCCATTATTTTTCCGGCGCTTTCGAGCCGCTTCATTCCAAAATTGTATTCTCCGATTGAGGCCCAAGTGCGGCCGATATTGAGCTGCATTTTCCCGCGGCCCTCGTAGCCCCAACCGTATTCGATTTCTTCGATTCTGTTACCCTCTCCGTAAGCCAGGGCACAATTGCGATAGTCGCCTCCGCCATCGGCGGTCAAAATTCCGGCCTTCTCGAAAGGAGACGTGAACAACGCTCCGGCTACGTGCGCCAGATGATGGTCGACAGCGAAGCAATCGTACCAACGATCGAACAATTTGATGCGATGCCGGCTGTAACGGTTGTCGACAGGTCCCCGCCATCCGCTTTTCTTGAAGTCGGGATGCTCCTGATAGGTCGTGCCTTCTAAGTGCCACTGCACTAATCGGCCTTCAAAATTGGGTTTGATCCAGGGACTGATGGTAACGACGTCAATGGTTTCGGGATTCCAGCCGTACTCCTCTAAAATCGCCCCGATGTCCATAGACCCTTTGTCGTGTTTGACACGCGTAAGGCGCTCTTTCTCCAGAACGACGATCGGTTCGCCGTCCTCCATTAAGGTGCAATTGGCATCATGTCCGTAAAACAAGGAAAGAATTCTCATTCGACCTCCCATCGATCTTTAACACGAAAATAGAATCAGACCCGTAAAAAGAAACTCGAAACTCGAAACTCGAAACTCAGGACCCGGAACCAGTGGTGGCTTAAGGGCCATGAGCGTTTAACCGGTAAAATCGATGAGATCCTGAAATTGGCAAAACCGACCTAACCGACTCAACTGACAAAACTGCTGTAGCACAAAAATAAGGTAGGCGCCTCCGCCCGTATAAACGGTTTCGAAAGACGGCTGAAACTCGCCGCCAACGGGCTCTAAGACCGGACCAGGCCCGTCTTCAAATAAGGGGTTCGGTTTTGTCCCCAATGGCTTGCCCTTCATGCGGTATCGGCATTGGGCCCGGTCTAATACCCCTTAGGCGACTCAGACAGTCAGCCGCTGTTCTCAACCGCTCATACGGGCTCCGGCGCACCATTTTTATGCACCGTGGTGACTTTTAGCGTCTAGTCACACTTAAATGGTCTTATCCATTGTCGACCCCTGCTCGATATTTCAAGCGTGGGTACATAACAATGACCATCGGCAGTGTTGGTTTAGGTTTCAGATTTCAGGGTTTGCCCGAACACTTAAAATAATGCCAAATACCAAAATACAAGCACCAAAATGCAAATAAATTCTAATTTACAATATCCAAATCTCAAATAAGATCAAAAACGAATAGTATGGTATTTCGGTCATTGTGATTTGTTTGTTATTTGTTATTTGACAACAATAAACCAGACAAGGGTCTTGACGCTTAAGCTGCCTTGCGCTTATAATACGATTGACATACAACGCATATCGTTGGAGCGAGCGTGGATAGCGACTATAAATTCGAAGGATATCGTGTTCTATTGGTCCACAATGAAGAGCCCATCTGGGATGTTATTCATTCCCGAATCATGGAAACCGATTGCGATTTGTTTGCCGTAAATTCGGCCAAAGACGCCTGGACCTTAATGCAACTCATTGACTTCGATATTATAATCAGCGCTTATGATCGAAACCAGACGAATGGGCGGGAATTGTTCCAAAATGTGAGCGGTTCCAATAGGAATGCCATAAAGATCCTGCAGAGAAAACGTCGTGACAGCGGCATGAAGTGGCGTTTTCTGCTGAGTGGCGTTGACGGCTTGAGCAGAAATTCACTCGAATTGGAAAGAATGCTGGCCATTATTTCACATCAGTTCGATGGGAATGGCGGCGTCGGCCAGCATGATGCGGGCATCGACCACGACACATGTTGTACCGGTGCACTTGACAGGGTTGAGATCGATGGTGTCGATGCAGTCTGCGAGGTCCATGACCAGAAGTGAAAAATGATGAACCAGGCCTATCAGGGCCGGCATGTCGATCGGCTCCGCGCCGCGATACCCTTTAAGAAGTTTAGCGCCCATAAGGCTTTCCACCATTGAAGAGACATCGCTGTCCGAAAGTGGGGCCATTCTCAAGGCGGTGTCCTGATAGATTTCCACTCCGGTGCCGCCAATGCCCAGCAAGATGATCGGGCCGAACTGGTAATCGATTTTCGCACCGATGATCAGCTCGATCCCGGAGACCAGCGGCTCGAGCAGGACTCCGGCAAATCCCTCCAATCTGCTGAAACCCTTAAAGACATCGGTCAATGCATCTGCATCTTCGAGGCCGACTGCCACGCCGTTGACCTCGGATTTGTGCACGATGGCCGCAGAGACGATCTTGGCCACCACCGGGTAGCCGATGTCCTCGGCCGCGGCAAGGGCCTCGGGTAGAGTAGCCACCCAGCGGAAATCGGGCACGGGAATCCCGGCCAAAGAGAGCAGCCGCTTGGCATCCGGTTCCAATACCCAGCCATATTTTTTGGCACGGCGGATGATGTCCCGCATATCTTGATTCAGCATGTCCGGCACCTCCGCAGGGCCTCGACCATCAGCACCGCGCCATTGATGGAAGATGAGACCGGGACGTTGTTCAGTTCAAAACCCTCGATTAACATCCGGTATTTTTCCTGGTGGGGCACGTAAGCCACCAGCGGTTTGTCCTCGCGCCGGAACACGTGGCTCAACCGCGCCCCGAGATCGGAACTGATCCCGGGAGAGTACGGCAGCAAAAGCAAGATTACGCAATCGACCTCCGGAGCCCGGCTCAGTCCGTTGGCGGCCGCCACAAAATCATCATCCCGGGCACTGCCGGTCAAGTCGATGGGGTTTTCGAGGGAAGCGATCCCCTGAACGCTCGCTGACAGGTTCGCCTGTATCTTTTGCCGGGTATCTTTGGACAGCTGAGGGACCGCCAAACCCCTGGCGGCACAGATATCGGTAACGAGAACACCGTGCCCGCCGCTGACGGTGATGATGCCGACCCGACCCAGGACCTTCTGGCGGTAACAGCTGAGGGACTCGCAGAAAGACACCATCTCGAACTCGTTGTCGGCTTCCACGATACCATGCTGGGCCAGGACGGAGGAGAAGACTTTGTGGTCGCCGGCCAGGGAGGCGGTGTGGCTGGAGGCCGCCCGTCGGCCCTCGGTGCTTTTACCGGACTTGAGTACGATGATCGGTTTGGGGACGCTTGCGGCGACCTGGACGAAACGGCGACCCTCATTTTTGTCAAAACCCTCCACGTAGAAGGCAATCACGCTGGTCGCGGGATCTTCGGACAGGTAATCCAGCATGTCCAACTCACGGATAAGGGCCTTGTTGCCGATGCTCACCGCCAGCGACAGCCCGACCCCCTGATCGGCGAACTTGACCATCTGATCCACCAGAACGCCGCCGCTCTGGCTGACGATGGCGACCGGTCCGGGATCGGGGCGCACCAGGCGCTCTCCGGGCAGGAAGAAAGTGTCGAAGCGGGTCGGTGCGTAGATCCCCAAGCAGTTGGGCCCGATGAAGGGAAAGTCGGCTGTCCGTGCCAGGGCGACCAGCCGCTCCTGCAGATCTGCGCGCCCGCTTTCGGCAAAACCGCCTGAAATGATCACGGCCCCGCCGACACCGCTTTTGATGCAGCGCTCGAGAATATCCGGGACGAATTCGGCGCGGGCCGCGACCACCGCCAGATCGATGGTGGCCGGGATGTCGGCGATGTCGGCGTAGACCCGGTCCCTCTGGAACTGTCCGCCGCGGGGATTGACCGGGTAGACTTTCACGGGGTACCGCAGGTGAATTTTATTGTAAATGACATTGGCCGGGTGGCGGTCATTGGTCAGCGATACGCCCAGAACGGCGATGGTTTTGGGATGAAAGAGTGGGGTGAAATCCAAAACAGCCTCCGGTCGACTTCCAGTCAGATTTTTTTACCGATTTCAAACGCCCGGCCCAGGTAGCGACCGATTCCGTGGTAAGAGCGGATTTCCGGGCCGAAAATAATCGGCGCCACTTTTTCGATATCCGGCAGGCCGTTGTCGTCGACAACCGCATCTTCGGCTTTGACATCCATGATTTCGCCGATAAATTGGGTGTGGAGACCGATTTCCACTGTCCGAATGAGGTTGCATTCCAGGATCAGAGGAAATTCGGCGATGTATGGCGCGTCAACCAGATCGCTCCTCACGGCGGTCAGACCCGTAGCGGCAAATTTGTCGGTCGTTCGACCGCTGACCATCCCGAAGTAATCGGCCTCACGGGCAAATTTCTCCGAAGGGACGTTCAGCGTGTAGGCCTGCCGCTCGACGATGTTGGTGTAACTGTAACGCGGCTTCTGGAGTGCCACGTAAACACAGGGAGGCTTGGAGCAGCAGATGCCGCCCCAGGCGGCCGTCATGCCGTTGGGCCGTCCGTCTTTGTCATAGGTTCCTACGATCCATACCGGTGTGGGAAACACGAGGGTTTTGGCACCTAGGGATTTTTTCATCGGTTTTTTTCCTGAAACTCTTTTTGGTCTCGATTTAAGGGGAGCAGCTGAACCGGCATGACGACGCCGGTTCAGCATCGATTTCAACGTTACTATTCGAACCACCGCAATTTGTCAATTCGGCGGTATTGTTCGGCGTCATTGCCCCTGCTGTTGACACTCGTTGAGAGCCGGCTGCTGCCTCATGCGTCGCAATGGGCGCCGTCCAATTCGACCCCAGACTCAAGACTCCGGTTCGTCCGCGGCGGCGTCGATCCATCGAAATCCCTGATAGGCCGCCGTAAAGGCGTGAAGTCCGTTTTTTGCAAACCACACCGGATCCCAAGTTCGGGCTTCCACAAGGTCGGCATATTCTTCTTTGAAAACGTAGACCCATGCCGAAATTTGGCTACCGCCCGGAAGCAAGCAACTCTCTTTTTTTTTGCTGTAAAAGACGCCCTCAAAGCGGTCTAACCGCACGGCATCGCGCTGCCCGACGTCCAGGTAGACCACCCCGTCGACCTGATCGTCTGCAGCACCCGGGACAAGAGCCGGATAGGCTTCCCCCCTGATCTTCCGGCGCTGGTAACCGAAAAGCCGTGCGTTGGTTTTCAGGTAAGTGCCTGCGACCACGACTGTCCACACCCGTTCGAACATGAGTGATCCGTAAGTAAAGATGTTCATCTGCTCGATCTTGCCCGTGTTACGAAGATTTGCGGTAATGATGAATGAGGTATTCCAGATGCGCCGGACCGGTTCCGCAGCAACCGCCCAGTATCTTGATGCCATGGCGCCGATTCAACAGAAGCATCCGGTCACCCCAATCATCGACCGCATCGGCCTGAAGCCGTTCGCTTCCGTCCAGTTCCGCGTGATCGCAGGACGAGGCATTGGCCTGAATTCCGATCAGACGAGTCAGCACCTTCAGGGGCTGCTCGTGCGCTCGCAGAAACGACGGATAGGCGCAGTTGATCATATAGCCGAGCGGTGGCCGTTCGCAAGCCGTGTCGATTATCTGGAAAGCCTGTTCCAGGGACTGCCCGTCTAAAATACATCCCCGGCGGTTGATCACAAAGCTGATGATGTACGGAAGTCCGGTGGTTTGCATGGCCAGCGCGATACCGCAGGCTTCGTCAACGGCCGGAAGGGTTGCGGCCAGAAGAAGGTCGACTCCCGCAGCTGCCAGCTGATGAACCTGCACCAGGTGGAATGCCTCTGCGGCGCTTGTCGACAGACCTTCAGCTGGTTTATAGCAGTCGTTTTTACAGCCGACAAGGCCGCCGATGAAAAGAGATGATGGTCGGTCCATCCATTGGTTTCGCAACTGCTTGAGGAATGCGACCGCATCGCCGTTCACATCACTGGTGACGCCGGCGGCCAAAATGCGCTCGCGATTGGCGCGCCATGTCGGTGTGCAGATGAGAATCGGAACTCTCGTCTGTCGGGCGATTGACACATAGTCGCGGTAAACGCCGGTCAAAGCGGTTCGTCCGACGTCATCGTAAATCAACAGCGCATTTTCAAGGCGCGGGTGCAGTGCGGCTGCCCCCGACCGCCGCAGCGCTTCGATGACGGCTGCTTCCGCCAACATAAAGTCTGTTTTCTCGAGTGTTTCGCTGAAATCCATGCGTCTCACAAATCGTTAATCGGTTCTCACCCGCAGACAACGCGCTTTTTTTACAGTCATTGCAAATATACCCAGAATAGCATATTTGACAATAGAAACAGGGGGGAGCGGATCCGCTCATGACGGAGAAACTGAAAAATTAAAATCTGACCGGTTTCACTAAGTGCTCTGTATTGTGATTGCGATCTTATTTTAAAATCCCTCCCGACCTCCCTTTGGCAAAGGGAGGGGAATTTTTCCGCCTTCACAAAGAGGACAGGCGGATTTCTTAAAGGAAGTTTCTCGAATTAGATTAATAAAATAAAAAGAAGAGGAAGACGCATTCCATGAGCGATCAACCCAACAAGATCATCTATTCGATGATCGGTGTTGCCAAATATCATGACAAGCGGCCCGTGCTGCAGGACATATCTCTTTCCTATTTTTACGGTGCCAAAATCGGGGTGCTTGGGCTGAATGGGTCCGGAAAGAGTTCCCTGCTGCGGATCATGGCCGGGGTCGACAAAGACTTCGTCGGTCAGACGATCGTTTCACCCGGCTTTACGATCGGTTTTCTCGAACAGGAACCGGCTTTGGATGACGCAAAAAACGTGCGGGAAGTCGTGCAGGAGGGTGTGCAGGAAATCGTTGATCTGCTGGAGGATTACAACCGCATCAACGAACAGTTGGCCGAACCCATGTCCGAAGAAGACATGAACCGTCTTCTCGAGCGCCAGGGAGAAGTCCAGGAGCAATTGGAGTCCCGGGACGCCTGGGACCTCGACTCGCGGCTCGAGATGGCCATGGATGCATTGAGATGCCCTGCGGGAGAAACACCGGTCAAGATCCTGTCGGGCGGCGAGCGGCGGCGGGTGGCACTCTGCCGGCTGTTGCTGCAGAAACCCGATATCCTGCTGCTCGACGAGCCCACCAATCATCTCGATGCCGAAACCGTGGCCTGGCTGGAGCACCATCTTCAGCAGTATGCGGGCACCGTCATCGCCGTGACCCACGATCGCTATTTTTTGGACAATGTCGCCGGCTGGATTCTGGAGCTGGACCGCGGACGGGGAATCCCCTGGAAGGGGAACTATAGCTCGTGGTTGGAGCAGAAGCAGAACCGTCTGCAGCAGGAGGAAAAGGGCGAGAGCAAGCGCCAGAGGACCCTGCAGCGTGAGCTGGAATGGATCCGCATGTCTCCCAAGGCACGGCGCACCAAGTCGAAAGCGCGTATCCAGGCCTACGAAAAGATGCTGTCGCAGGAAAGTTCACAGCGGGTCGAAGACATGGAAATCTACATCCCACCGGGACCCCGGCTGGGGAACCTGGTCGTGGAGGCCCGCAGCCTCGTCAAGGCCTACGGCAACCGGCTTTTGTTGGACGACTTGACCTTCACCCTGACACCAGGTGCCATCGTCGGTGTCATCGGTCCCAACGGCGCCGGTAAGACCACTCTTTTTCGGATGATCACCGGACAGGAGCCGCCGGATACCGGCAGCATCCGCATGGGTGATACGGTGCGCCTGGCCTACGTCGACCAGAGCCGGGACGTGCTCGCTCCGCAAAAGACGGTCTGGGAAATGATCGCCGACGGTGAGGATGTGATCGATCTGGGTGGTCTGACCGTCAAGTCGCGTGCTTACGTCGCACGGTTTAATTTTTCAGGGGCCGACCAGCAGAAACGGATCGGCATGCTTTCCGGTGGCGAGCGCAACCGGGTTCATTTGGCCCGGATGCTGAAGCAGGGCGCCAATGTTCTGCTGCTCGACGAACCGACCAACGATCTGGACGTCAACACCTTGAGGGCACTGGAAGAGGCCCTGGACAATTTCGCCGGCTGTGCCGTGGTCATCAGTCACGATCGCTGGTTCCTGGACCGCATCGCCACCCACATTCTGGC
>JBDNAO010000278.1:0-4540 GCA_039768375.1 Desulfobacterales bacterium
GCCCGCTGCTCGATATTTCAAGACTGGGTGCATATCAATGACCATCGGCAGTGTTGGTTTAGGTTTCAGATTTCAGGGCTTGCCCGCCCGCTTGAAATAATGCCCAATACCAAAATACAAGCACCAAAATACTAATAAATTCCAAATTACAATATCCAAAAATTGCTTTCATCCCTCAATCCTGAACGTTAAACGTTGAACCGAGAACCTTACTTGCATTCAATTGCGTCACTCAAGGCGGCCAAGACACTTCAAAAAATGACATTAGAAGCTATCTCAAAATTAGGATTTTAGTTCGAGATCAAGGCGAAACCGAGGTTCAACCCGCAGGCATACTCAAGTATGTCGAGGACTTGGGACGAGGGCTCAACGCCGATATCGGGCGAAAAGACTTTTTTGAGATGGCTTCTAGTACGCCTTACCCAGGTCGCTGAAAACATCATAAAGCGGCAGAAGGATCGAAAGAATGATCAGACCGAACACACCTCCGAGGAGGATGATGGTCAACGGTTCAATACTGCTGACCATGGCCTGGACCGTTCTTTTAACTTCACTGTCATAAAAATCTCCCAAACGCGTAAACGTATCATCCAGGGTACCGGTAGTTTCGCCATTTTTAATTCCGCCGACCAATAGCAGCGGAAAACCACCCGTTTTTTCAAAACTCTCCGCAATCGTATGGCCGAGCTGGATATCGTTGTAGGCCGCTTGCAAGCGGGACTCCAGGTATTTATTACCCAGCACGTTATCGGCCAGGATTTCAAAAATAGCGTTGATCGACATGCCAGCTTTGTGCATGGTGGCAAAATAGTGACACAGACGAGCCAGGGCGATGTTTTGAACGACCTGGCCGATCAGAGGCACTTGCAATAAATATTTCTGTATGAAGATCCCGCCCTTGCGACTCCGCTGCAGCAGGAAGAAAAGTGCGGCAATCGCAACGCCGCCGCCGATTAAGACGGCCCAATTGGCTCTGATAAAATTGCTCATCGTCAATACGGCTTGGGTGGCGCCCGGAAGGACGACCCCCATTTCTTTCAGGAGCACGGCCATTTGAGGCAGGACGTATCCGACCCAGACGCCGATGACAGCGCCGAGAGCCACCAGCACAAAGGAAGGATAAATAGCCGCTCTTTTGATCGTAGAGCGGATATCTTCCTTCCATTCATGAAAATCAGCCAAGTCTTTCAGACACTTGGGCACGACACCGGTTTGCTCGCCCATATGGATGATGCCCAGATCAAGCTTGCCGAAGATCTTCGGAAAGCGGGATATGGATTCATGCAGGGTCTTGCCGCTTTCGATGGAGAGCCGGATTTCACTGAGCGCTTTTTTAAGGGTCTTGGAGGGCAGCAGCTTGGAATTTTCTTCCAGGGCCGAGACGATGGGAAGTCCCATATCCAATGTCTGCGAGAGCCGCCGGTACAATTCAATCCGAAGCCGTGGTTTGACCCTAAGACCGCTGAGAATATGGCCTAATGGGCTGTCCTTGAGCGCATTGGTGGCAATCAGCGTCAGGCCCTCCTGGGCTATCCGCAGTTCCGCATCTTTTTCACCGAGCGCGATAACTTTCCCGCGCAGTACTCTACCGGCATTATCAATGGCCTTATAGCTGTAACTAGGCATAGGCGACCACGCGCTGGATTTCCGCTACCGAGGTGATCTGATGGGCAACTTTTTTCAGAGCCTGTTTAAACATCAGACTGGTTCCCGCTTGAACTGCAATTTCCTGGATCTTGCTGTGAATGGCACCGGCAGAGATCAATTCTTCCATGGCACGATCCACCTCAATAACCTCAAAAATTCCGGTGCGGCCGTTGAACCCGGTTTCATCACAGCTTGGGCATCCCACGGCATGGGGAATATCGGCGGGCGGTTCGAGGTCATGGCGCCGAAAGAGGTCTTTTTCCTCCGGCGCGGCGGTTTTCATGGTTCGGCAGTGCGGGCAGATCTTGCGCACCAGTCGTTGGGCCACCACCATGACGAGTGAAGATGCCAGGATGCTGGTATTAATACCCAGATCGAGCATGCGGTTAATGGCCGAGGCGGCATCATTGGTATGCAGGGTGGACAAAACCAGGTGGCCCGTAATGGAAGCTCTCAGGGCTAATTCCGCGGTCTCCTGATCCCGGATTTCGCCGACGAGGATGACATCGGGGTCCTGCCGCATCGCCGATCGCAAGGCGTTGCCGAAGGTCAGGCCGGCCTTGGGATTGACGGCCGTCTGCCGGACGGTCGGGATGACATGTTCGATGGGATCTTCAACGGTCATGACATTGATATTGGGATTGTTGATTTTCATCAACGCCGAATAAAGTGTCGTGGTTTTACCGGATCCGGTGGGACCGGTGGATAGGAGCAGACCGTAGGGGCGCTTAAGGTTTTGCATAAACCTTTCCAGGTCGTCCTTCTCAAAACCGTGCCGGGCAAGATCTCCCACGACATCGGTATACTTCAGGAGCCGCAAAACCACCGTTTCGCCTAAATGCGTGGGGAAGGTTGACGCTCTCAAATTGATTTCACCGACGCTTCCCTGATATTTGAAACGGCCGTCATGGGGAATGTTGGTATTGGAGATATCGATATCCGCCATGATTTTGAAGCGGGTGGACAGGCTTTGGTGAAAGCTTTTGGGGAAAATATGTTTTTGCTGCAGCACGCCGTCGATCCGATAATAGATTCTGACCAGATTGTTATCGGGCTCGATATGGATATCGCTGGCCCTGAGCACATTTCCTTTTTCGATCAACATGTTGGCGAGCCTGACGATCTGATCATCGGCCGCCTCTCCGGCACCTGAATTGTTGAGCGTCAGCTTTTCGATCTCGACGTCAATGGTGCGGGCGCGCTTGTAATGCAGTTCCACGGCATTGGCAATCCACTCCTTGGAGGCCAGATAGGTTGCCACCCGGCACCCGGTCATCCGGCCGAGTTCGTCCTTGGTGATAACATCAAAAGGATTGGCGGTGGCGATCTTCAGGGTGTTATCTTCCCGGGCAAAAGGAAACACATTGTGTTTACTGACAAATTCAGCCGGAATCTTGTCAACCAAGGCATGATCGATGACAACCGAGGATGTATCCAATATTTCGGCACCGCTTTGAACGGCGATGGCCATTTGGAGCTCCTCATCGGTTATCCAGTCGAGTCGGATCAGCACGTCGCCGAGCATAGCCCCGGTTTTTTTGGACTCCATCAGTGCCATCTCCAACTGGCCCTGGTCAATGAAACCCATTTGAATCAATATATCGCCAATGCGTTTTTTCATTCTACCGACCTTTTGCTCTGACTTGCGCTGTTGACCTCTGTCTGATACCGCTTTGCGCCTAAATAAGCATGCAGGGACCTGATTCGAGCTTCAATGTTTTTTTTATCATGCGGTGGCAACGTGTCATTTTGTTGCAAAAATTTGCCATAATATTGAATGGCGTCATCATATCGTTGTAATTTATCGGAGAGAACCGCCAGGTTGAAGATCAGATTGTTATGACTGGTATTGAGTTTCTCTGCTTTTTTATAGGAGATGCGGGCTTCTTCTAACTGGCCGAGCTGACTTAGGGCAGCGGCACGATGAAAATAAATGCCAAATTGTGGTTCTTCGTATTGATTGGCAGCCAAATCCAATAAGTGAATCGCTTCCGCGGGTCTCCCCAAACCAATTTCAGCGATTGCGAGGTTCACCAAGATACCGGGGTTTTGGTGATCGCTCAGCTCCAGCTGCTTTAGGAGGGGATAAGCATCCGAATAGGCTGCCAGTTGAATATAGGCTGAACTGAGATTGAACAGGGCATCCTGATGATCGGGATTTACTCTGATGACTTGTTTATACATTTGGATGGCTTGATTTAACTTGTCCTCGCGGTGATAGCTTAGCGCCTTTTGATAAAAAATGTCTTCTTCATGAGATGGTAAAGGCTTAGCCGTTTCATTTCGCGCAATTGCTTGCACGGCGCTGTCGGCAGCATTCGGGATGTCTTCTTGGGCGGACAGAGATCCCGAGAAATACCAGATACCGAGGATCAGAGTGCCTGCGAGGACCAACATTTCACCGATGCGCGCCATTTTTTTTCGGATCGCTTCATTCAACAAGCTCATATTCGTTTCCAATGCAATTTAAGGGCGCACTCAAAAATAACGTAATTTTTTCAATTTCAGTAACCGTTCACAGGGATGCAAAGTCCGATGCGCTTCAATCATATGGGGGAACCCACCAAGCAATATCCGCAAATTCGATTCTGACCTCTAATTGTTTTTCCTTGTTTCGAACAGCCTTTATCTTTCCCAGGATCTCCTGCCTATCGACAATCCCCGGAAAGTTGAAGCTCATGGTAATGTGATCATCGCATCGCAAAGTATTATCCGTTTTCGCTGCCGCTTCAAAGACGCAACAGCAGCCGCGTTTACTGATATTCTTGATGACCCCGGCTTTCGTTTCGTTATTGATATCGATTTTAGCGGAAATAAAACAGCTGATCCTTTTATGGGATCGGGATTCTTGCTTTACCACCGATGCGGGGTATTTTAATAAGAGCAATTTCAA
>JBDNAO010000040.1:0-5557 GCA_039768375.1 Desulfobacterales bacterium
GGTTCAGCGCTACCACTGGCCGCTCAACGTCCAGTTTGATCGGGAAGAAAACTGTGCAATTCTGGAGTAGTTTCATATAAGGATTCACGGTTACTTAGAATTTATATCCAATTGGTGCGTCATATGATCGTTGGAGAAATGTTATGAAACCTCATCTGTGCAGCGTGAATCCTGCCTGATCTTAAACCGATTTTGAAATTTGTTCATTTTGAGTAAATACGAGGCAAGGAGGACGACATGTCACTAAATGAGTATTTTGAAAACACCGAAGGGTTCGGCGTCCTGGCGACGGCAGATGGAGACGGAAGGGTGGATGCGGCGGTCTACGCTCGACCGCACATCCTGGAAGACGGAACAATTGCCATGATCATGCGAGATCGGCTCACACATCACAACCTGCAGTCCAACCCCCACGCGACCTATCTTTTTCGCGAGAAAAAGCCCGGGTACAAGGGCAAAAGGCTTTTTCTTACCAAGATCCGCGAAGAGCAGGATGGTGAGCTCTTGCAATCGTTGCGCAGAAGGCAGTACCTCGATGAAAAAGATGAGGCCAAATTCCTGGTCTTTTTTTCGATAGACAAGGAATTACCGTTGATAGGAGCCGGTAAGTAGTCACTAAACCATAGGTTCCCGGTTCTGGGTTCAATTTAGGGTTCAAAGGTTCTGGGTTCGGGGTTCAGGGTTCAGCCCAGCCGCTGGCCTGAGAAGCGGCCAGTTTGATTGAGAAAGAAACTGTGCCATTTTGGCGTAGTTTCATACGAGGGTTTAGTGTTCTGGGTTCAGCGTTCAAAGTTGGATTTCAATTCTTAGCCCTGAACGGGGAACGGTGAACCCTTAATCACAAAAAACAAATAACAAACAAATCACAATAACCGAAATTCGAAATTCCAAACAGTTGCTAAGACAATTTACATGTGATTAGAAGCCAGTTACGGCGCTTTTATCGGGAACCGTGACTCCCGCCCGGACTGGAAACCGCTCAACCCTTGTTTTTAAATCTCTAATTCGTCCAATCCGGCAGCGCTTGGAGCCGCTCAAATGGCCAAGGCAGACGACATCCGCCAGGAGATAACGAACCTCTGTTCATCCCAGAAACTGGCTGTTTTATGCACCCAAAGGGATAACCAACCCTATGCCAGTCTGGTTGCCTTCGACGTTTCTAATGAGTTGAAGTACCTTTACCTCGTTACACCCAAAACCACGCGCAAATTTACAAACCTGGCAGCCAATCCGCAGGTTTCCGTTATGATCAACAGCAGCGAAAATCAGGAATCCGATTTTCATCGGGCCATGGCGGTGACCATCATCGGGAGTGCAGCGGAAATAACCGGCCGCGAGCGTCCAGGCATAATCAAAAGCTACCTCGAAAAGCATCCCTATCTGGAGGACTTTGCCAAATCACCTACCTGCGCCTTGGTTCAGATAAAGGTTAAATCCTATTTTCTCGTGAAAAATTTTCAAAATGTGATGGAGTTACACCTACACGAATGAGATTGGTCTTACCCGCAAACGAAATCAGACGCCGACATCGTCGGAAGGTGGGAGGTAAAGCGCTTGCTTTATCCCGACTGCTCAAGATCGGAGTACAGATTCCGGACACGCTGTGTGTCACCGGAGATGCTTATCGGGCTTACGTGTCGCAGACCGGTCTGCGCGAGCGGATTTCCCTAGAATTGCATCGCAAAGAATTCAGCCGGATGCGTTGGGAAGAAATATGGGATTGTGCCACGCGGATCAGGAGCCTGTTTTTGCGTATTCCGATTCCGTCTGACATCGAGGCCGATCTAAAGGTTTCCATCGAATCGTGTTTCAGCGGCAAGGCCGTCGCCGTGAGGTCTTCGGCCCTCGATGAAGACGGTACGGCAGCTTCATTTGCCGGTTTGCACGAATCATTCGTCAATATCCGGGGGATTGAGTCGATTCTGAAACACGTTTGCCTCGTGTGGGCCTCTTTGTGGTCGGATGCGGCCCTGCTCTATCGGCAGGAAATCGGGCTAAGTGTCGAAAAAAGCGCCATGGGTGTCGTTATCCAGGAGGTTGTCGCCGGTAACCGTTCCGGGGTTGCGTTCACCAGAAATCCAGTTGCCCCCTCACAGGGGGTTATCGAATCGGTTCACGGTATGAATCAGGGACTTGTCGACGGCATTGTGGAGCCTGACCGCTGGATAGTGGATCGCAGGGCGCGTGAAATCTTATCGCACACCCCGGTGCTGCGACAGTACTGGCTGGTGCCAGGTGAGAACGGCGTGCGCAAAGCGCCTCTGCCGCTGGATATATCGCAGCGTCCGCCGCTCAACCCACAAGAAGTTCGGGCCGTATTCGATACGGCCATGCAGGCCGAAGAATTTTTCGACGCTCCACAGGATGTCGAATGGACGTTCAGAGACCATGACATTCACCTGCTGCAGTCCCGACCGATCACCACCCTTAAATCCGAAGACGGCGAGGATAAGCGTGGTTGGTACTTGAGTCTTCACAGAACCTTCGAAAACCTGAAAGTCTTGCGTGAACGGATCGAAATTGAGTTCATCCCGGCTATGGTCGACGAGGCCGACCGCCTGTCAAAATTGGATCTGAATAAACTATCCGACCAGGATCTGGCCGAAGAAATAAAACGGCGGTGGGAGATCAATCACAAATGGGTCACCGTTTACTGGGAAGAATTTATACCGTTCGCCCACGGCATTCGTCTATTCGGCCAGTTTTACAACGATGCGGTTCAACCCGTTGACCCTTATGAATTCATCGACTTGCTGTCAGACACCCAAATGGTCAGCGTCAAACGGAACCGGATGCTTGAAGAACTGGCCGATATGATTCGCAACGATTGCGGGCTTGCGAAAAATCTGAGGGGCGGTGGTCACATTGACGAGACATCCATATTCAACCGGAAGGTCGAGCGCTTCATCCGGGAATACGGCGATTTGTCCTGCTCCGTTACGGGCGGGACCCAGTGCCTCCAGGCCAAGGAACCACTGGTAAACATTCTGCTTGAAATGGCGACGCATCCTCCGGTATCGACGGCTCGCCGAAGTTTGAAGCGCACTGATAAACTGAAGAAAGTATTTCTGAACCGGTTCGGTGAGGAAGAACGCGCACAGGCGGCCGAGAAGCTCGATCTGGCCCGCGCCAGTTATCAGCTGAGGGACGACGACAACATCTATCTTGGCAGAATCGAATCCCAGCTGCTGGCTGCCATTCAAACGGCCCGTCGGCGACTCTCCGGTCTAAAGCAAGAAAAGCACACCAGCGGTGTTGCACAGATTCTGGCAGATGTGCTGGCTGAGTTGGACCCCGCCGGCTCATCGAAAACGCCCGAAGAAGAAAACGCCGGACGTCCGCGGAAAATCAAGCCCCGGCAGCTCATCGGCCAGCCGGCCGGACCCGGTATCGCCAGAGGTAGCGCCCGTGTGATTCGGGATCATTCGGATCTGGCCGATTTTCAGCATGGTGATGTCATGGTGTGTGATGCGGTCGATCCGAACATGACGTTCGTCGTTCCGTTAGCCGCAGCGGTGGTGGAGAGAAGAGGGGGCATGCTGATTCACGGCGCGATTATCGCCCGGGAATACGGCTTGCCGTGCGTCACCGGCATACCGGATGCCACAACCCTTCTCCAAACCGGAGAACAGGTCACAGTCGACGGCTATCTGGGGATCGTTACCGTCGGTTCGGGTGAGATTTGAAACCATAGTACCGTTCAGTTTCATACAACAAACCAAAAGGGGATGTATAGAACGATGAAGGAAAAACCGATTCTCATCGCCGGTGCAACGGGGTATGTCGGCGGAAGACTGGTTCCAGCCTTGCTCGAAGCCGGGTATCGGGTGCGTGCGATGGGCAGAAACCTTGAAAAATTGGGCTGCCGGCCGTGGGCGCGTCATGAAAGGATCGAACTGGTACAGGGGGATGTTTTGGATCTCGAATCCCTTACAATAGCCGCCACGGGGTGCTGGACGGCTTACTACCTGGTCCACTCCATGATTGCCCAGAAAGAAAAGTTTGTCGAAGCGGATCGCCAGGCGGCCCACAATATGGTCAAGGCGTCAGCCACGGCAGGGCTGGAGAGGATCATCTATTTAGGCGGTTTGGCCGAGGCAAGGCAGGGCGCAATGAGCAAGCACCTTCTGTCGCGCATCGAGGTGGCCGAGATTCTCCAGTCGGGTCCGGTGCCGACGACTGATTTGCGGGCGCCGATGATATTGGGGTCCGGCAGTGCGTCGTTCGAAATTCTGAGGTATCTTGTGGAGCATCTGCCGGCGATGATCACCCCGCGGTGGGTTCAGTCCCTCAATCAGCCCATAGCCATTCGAAACGTCATCGGCTACCTGGTCGGATGTCTTTCCCACGACGAAACGACCGGGCAAACGTACGACATTGGCGGCCCGGACGTTCTCACCTACCGCGATCTCCTGGACATCTATGCGCAGGAGGCGGGACTTCGAAAACGTCTCATCCTGCCGGTTCCAGTGCTGACACCGACTCTGAGCGCTTACTGGATCAATTTCATCAGCCCCGTGCCGACCTCGATCGCACTGCCGCTTACTGAGGGGCTGACCAGCGAGGCCGTCTGCACCGAGAATCGAATTCGATCCATTATCCCTCAAGAGCTGCTCAGCTGCCGTGATGCGATACGCACGGCGCTGGACAAAGTGAAGCAGGAACAGGTCGACACCTGCTGGATGGATGCCGGGGCGATGCTCGAACCCGAATGGGCCCATTGCGGAGATGCACAGTGGGCCGGCGGTACGATTTTGAGCTGCGGTTATCGGGTGCGCATCCGGGCGGCTGCTGAAGACATCTGGGGGCCGATCAGCAGAATCGGCGGGAGAACCGGATGGTATCACCTGGACATACTTTGGCGCCTGCGCGGCCTCATCGATCGCCTCGTCGGTGGCGTCGGTTTGCGAAGAGGGCGGCGCCACCCATCCGAACTGATGGTGGGCGACGCATTGGATTTCTGGCGGGTCCTGAAAGTCGACCCACCGCAGCAGTTGTTGCTTCTGGCCGAAATGAAAACACCGGGGGAAGCCCTGCTGGAGTTCCGGTTGACGCCGATAGGGGATAAACAAACGGAGCTGCAGATGCTGTCGCGGTTTTTACCGCAGGGGTTGGGTGGTATCCTGTACTGGTATTTTCTGTATCCGTTTCATGAATGGGTTTTTTACGGCATGCTCAAATCGATTGCCAAATCAATCAATAGACCGCTTGCCAACAGTCCCGAACGATTTACCCCCCGGCTGACCGCTTCTTGCGCACTGCCGCCGACTTTGGCAGGAAAGTCTCCCGGTGATGCCGCCCAGAGATAACGCCCGGAGATGAAGATAGATGAGAAGGTATCGTCATCAAAGGTTCAGCGCTCCCCGTTCAGCCCAGCCGCTGGCCTGAAAAGCGGCCAGTTTGATCGTTAAAGAAACATTTTAGTTTCGGTTAAAAAATTCCAAATCGCAAATAACAAATAACAAACAAATCACAATGACAAAAATTCAAAATTAGAAACCTGTTTTGGTCATTGGACATTAAAATTTGAGATTTCATTGGAATTTGACATTTCTGA
>JBDNAO010000279.1:0-7445 GCA_039768375.1 Desulfobacterales bacterium
AAAAGGGGTCATCCACCGCAACACCGCCGCTAGAAAGATCTCCCGCCTGGCCAAACAGGTCAATGCCGCCGGCAAGTGAGATATCGTCGCTCTATAAACGGGTGTTTTGGCGGTCATGTTCTGGATATTTCCTCTTTCGGCCCGATATCCAAAAACTGGACGTCTCGGGGACGCTCGGCTAAAAATCCGAGGTCATGCGATTGTACATCGTTTCGGCCAGGAGCCTGGCGGCTCTGTTAATCGCCGCGCGCTTGTTGACATCCGTCGTTAATTTGTCGGCTTCGACCCTGTAAGGTTGACTTGCCGACAGCGCATTAGCCTGCCAGAGGACCTTGCCGTTCGTCCCCGTAAGGCTGGCCGCCACCGTGATCCTCACCCGCCGTTCCGCACTGCTCAATTGTGTCCGCAGTGTAACGGTGTTAATCACTACGCTTGAAATCACCCCGGAAAGCTCCGCGTCGGCGGTTTGCCGCTCACTCACCAGGACACCCTTCGGCCCAAGAGAGATGAACTCATCGGTCAACTGAGCCGCCAACACGTTCTCGACACCGAGTTCGGAGGTGCGATTGATAAAAATGGTAATGAAGACCCGCTTCACCTCGCCCGGCAATTCTCCACCCCCTGAAAAACGATACCCGCAGGCGGCAATGGTGAAAACGGCCAGCATCATGATTCCGATGATTTTACCGGGACTATCCAATCCGAACACCTGGCTCTCAAATGACGATGTTGACGAGTTTTTTCTTCACGACGATCACTTTTTTGACCGGCCGATCTTCAATGAATTTTTTGACCCGCTCGTCAGTCAGCGCCTTTTTCTTGAGCGTGTCGTCGTCGGTATCGGCGCCGGTATTAAAACGGCTCCTGAGTTTTCCGTTCACCTGGACCACGATTTCGAGTTTGTCTCTTGTCAGTGCGCTTTCACTGAATTTCGGCCATGGTTCCTGAAGAACGCTGGACTCGTGTCCCAGAGCCTGCCAGAGTTCTTCTGCAAAGTGTGGAACGATCGGTGAGAGCAGCAGCACAACGGTGTCCATGGCAAAGCGCATGGTCGCAATGGTTGTGTCTGAGGCCTCACCCGGTTCGAAAACCGCCATCGTGTTGAAGAGTTCCATGACGGCACTGATCGCCGTGTTGAAGTGGAACCGGTCTTCGATATCTCTCGTAACGCGCTGAATGGTCTCGTGGATCTTGCGGTACAGGTCGCGGGCGGAATCTTCGAGAAGATCGGGACGGCCGTCGAACGGTGACGCCGCTTTTACAATGTCGATCCAAAAGGTAAAGAATCGCCATACACGGGTCAGGAAACGGTAACCGCCGTCGACTCCCTGCTCGCTCCATTCCAAATCCCTCTCCGGCGGCGCTGCAAACAGGCAAAACAGACGGGTCGTGTCGGCCCCGTATTTTTCAAGGAGCACATTTGGATCGACCACGTTTTTCTTGGATTTGGACATCTTTTCGACGCGACCGACGGTCACCGATCGACCGCATTTGGCGCAGCACAGCATCCCGGTTTTGTCGTCGACCTCTTCCGGCAGCAGAAAACCGTGTTCGCCACAGACGAATGACTCCTTGCACACCATACCTTGGGTCAAAAGGCGGGTAAAGGGCTCCTTGTAATCGACCAGGCCCAAGTCGCGCAGCACGCGGGTGTAGTAGCGCGAATAGAGCAGGTGCAAAATGGCGTGTTCGACTCCACCGATGTACTGGTCGACCGGCATCCAGTAATCCACGGCGTCCCGGTTGAACATCCCCTTGGCGTAACGCGGGCTGCAGTAGCGTTCGAAGTACCAGGAAGATTCGACGAAAGTGTCCATGGTGTCGGTTTCACGCCGGGCACCGGCATGACCGCATTGCGGGCAGGAAGTGCGGATGAAGCTGTCCAGAACCGGCAGCGGCGAACGACCACCCTCTAGCAGGTCGGCGTCTTCCGGTAGAAGCACCGGCAAAGCCGATTCAGATACCGGCACGATCCCGCAGTCCGGGCAATGGATCATCGGAATCGGCGCCCCCCAGTAGCGCTGTCGGGAGATGCCCCAGTCCCGCAGGCGGAAACTGACCGTCTTTTTACCGAATTGATGTTTTTCGAGATATTTGGCAATCTCGTTCTGGGCTCTTTTGTTTCCCATCCCGTCGAAGGGTCCCGAGTTGACCAGGATACCATCACCGACGTAAGCTTCGGTCATGCTGTCTTCGTCAAACTCGCTATCGAGGGGCTTGACCACCACAATGACCTCCAACCCGTATTTTTGGGCAAACTCGAAATCGCGCTGATCGTGAGCCGGTACGGACATCACGGCGCCGGTACCGTATGCCATCAGGGCAAAGTTGGCGGTGAAAACCGGCATCCGCAGCCGAGTCATTGGATTGACGCAATAGGCGCCCGTAAAGACCCCCTCTTTTTCGTAGCTTTCCAGGGTCTTGGCGGAACGGTCCTGAAGCGCCATCCGATCGACAAATTCGGCCACTGCCTGTTCCTGAGGCGTGTTTCGAGAAAGCTTGATCACCAGCGGGTGTTCGGGAGCCAGGACCATGAAGGTCGCCCCGAATACCGTATCCGGCCGGGTCGTGAAGACGGCTATGTCGCGCTCTTTCTCATCGGCCGGATTTTCGATTTCAAATCGTATTTCGGCGCCGACGCTCTTGCCGATCCAGTTCTTCTGCATCGTGATCACTTTTTCCGGCCATCCCGGGAGTCGATCACAGTAGAGCAGAAGATCATCGGCATAATCGGTGACGCGGAAAAACCACTGCCAGAGCTTTTTCTGGCGCACAGGCTTACCGCAGCGCCAGCACAAGCCGGCCTCCACTTGCTCGTTAGCCAGCACCGTCTGGCAGGGGTCGCACCAGTTGACGAAAGACTCCTTGCGGTAGGCCATGCCGCGCGCGTACATCTTCAAGAACAACCACTGCTCCCAACGATAATACTCCGGCGTGCAGGTGGCGATCTCACGGTCCCAATCGTAGCTGAATCCCATGCGTTTCAATTGCTTGCGCATGGCGGCGATATTATCATAGGTCCAGCGGGCCGGGTGGCTCTTGTTGGCGATGGCGGCATTTTCAGCCGGCATGCCGAAGGCATCCCACCCCATGGGGTGCAGCACATTGTAGCCGCGCATCCGCATGTAACGGGCCACGACATCACCGATAGTGTAGTTGCGCACGTGGCCCATATGAATCTTACCGGAAGGATAGGGAAACATTTCCAACAGATAGTATTTCTTCCGTTGGGGCTCTTCCTTGGCCCTAAACAGACGGTTATCCGCCCAGTATCTCTGCCATTTGGCCTCAATGGTTTGCGGGTTGTATTTTTCATCTACCATTTATCGTTTCCTCGTATCAGCAAAAACGGCTAAAGGTGATGTTATTTTTAAGTGAACCCTCACCTGCCGCACATCGACCGCGGCGCCTATCCGCCATACGACCGGTGTTGTTTCATGCCACACTATAGGCCAAATATCAAGGTTGAGCCGCATATTATTCCTTAAAAATCATTTGACTTGTCCGCTTCAATTTCATAATCTGACTATTTAAAAAATTTAACCTGTTCCGGCGCTATGCCATTTATGGTGCCTGGTGTTGAGGGTACATGCACAAACCTGTCGCGGCATGTTTTCCCCCAACCATCGCAACGGGAAGGCTGATATCCAATCCGTATCCCGCCCCCCACAATCCGGAAATTGGCGTAAAATAAACGATTATGCAGGAAAACGAGACATCAATGAACAGCAAGATTCTTATAAATGCCGTTGACCACGAAGAGTGCCGGATCGCGAGGGTTACCGACAGCAAGCTGGAGGAGTTTCACATCGAAAGCGCTTCGCGGGAAATAACCCAAGGCAACTTCTACAAAGGTATCATCACCCGTATAGAGCCCAGTCTTCAGGCGGTTTTTGTTGACTACGGCGCCCAACGCCACGGGTTTCTGCAGAAGAACGACATCCACCGAGATTATTTTCATGACAGCCCCAACGGAGATCTGTCCCTGAACACGATCGTGAAAAGGGGCCAGGAAGTTCTCGTCCAGATCACCAAGGACCCGATTGCCCAGAAAGGGGCTATGCTGAGCACGTTTATTTCCCTGCCCGGCCGTTACCTGGTGCTGATGCCGGGCAGTGACTCCCGCGGCATATCCCGCAAGATCGAAGACGAAGAGGAGCGCCAGCGGCTCAAAGAGATTATAAACAGCCTCAAACTGCCGGAAGGTTTCGGCGTGATCGTGCGCACGGCCGGTGCGGACTGCAACAAAACCCAACTCAGCAAAGATCTCAACTACCTGATGCGCCTTTGGGAGAACATCAAGACCAGCGTCGGTCAGGAACAGGCCCCGGCCTTACTCTACAAGGAACGCAATCTGGTATTGCGCTCCATCCGTGATTCCTTCAACGCCGATGTCACGGAAATTTTAATCGACGATGCGCCGGTGTTTCATGAGGTCAAAAATTTCATTAAGATCATCTCCCCCAAGCACTTGAAAATCGTAAAACTCTACAAGGGCGACCGACCGCTGTTTACAAAATTCCAGCTCGAAAATCAGATCGCCTCGATTTTCGACAACCGGGTATCGCTTTTGTCCGGTGGTTCCATCGTCATCGAACAAACCGAAGCCCTGGTGGCCATCGACGTCAACTCCGGCAAAGCGACCCAGAAAAAATCGATCGAGGAGACGGCCTTTCAGACCAACTTGGAAGCCGCTGAAGAAATTACCCGTCAATTGAGGTTGCGGGACCTCGGCGGCCTGATCGTCATCGATTTCATCGACATGAAGGACATAAGGCGCCGGGCTGAAATCGAACGCGCCATGAAAACATTCATCAAGTTGGACAAGGCCCGCATCAAGATCGGCCGCATCAGTGGATTCGGCCTTATGCAGATGTCGCGACAACGCATCCGGCCCTCAATCGAATTCAGCAGCTACGTCCCATGCCAAAACTGCCAAGGCAAAGGGGTCACCCCCTCCACTGAGACCCTGGTGTTGAGCTTTCTGCGTAAACTGCGTCTGGAAACGTTGAAAGGGGAGGTAACCAGCGTTAAAGGCGTGGTGCCGCCAGAGGTTGCGAAGTACCTGCTGAATAGAAAGAAAAAAGAAATCCTGGACCTCGAGATGCGACGCAACCTCAATATTGTCATCGAGGGAGACAACACCATGGCACCCGGCGACTGCGCCATTCTCTGCAGCTGAGGCGACTCCGGCGCGTCGCACAAACCACGCTGCAAAAACGCCCTCAAATGAACCTGAGCGCCGGCTGACGTCTCAATACCCAGTCAGGCTGCCGTCGCGGTTGACACCCCGGCCAGGTTACTGTATCAGAAAGGCGCCTCATACGATACCCGGGCGGATTGACCCCGGGTAATAACCAGATGCGCCGGCAATTGGAAAATGACGAACCCAAGGCATTCTTGCCTGTATATCACCACAAATAGTTAAATGAAGCCGCTTTCACGGTGAACGCGGCTCAACCGTACACGGGTCTGCCGAAAGCGAGCGCCGGCAGGAAACCGGTTAATTTGCGTGCCAACGCAGCAAGGAGGTTCGATCTTGTTTGGAATCGCTTACGCAATGGGTCAGGGCGGCGGAGCCGCCGGTAACGGAGCATCAGGATTCACCGGCTTTATACCGCTGATCCTGATGTTCGTCATCTTCTATTTTCTGCTGATTCGCCCCCAACAGAAAAAAACAAAAGAACACCGCGAGATGATCGCCACCCTGAAGAAGGGCGACCGCATCATTACCAGTGGCGGCATTTACGGCCGCATTACGGGTTTAGACGATTCGACACTGACAGTCGAGATTGCGGACAAAGTCCGGGTCAAGGTTGCCCGTGGAAATGTCGGCGGCAAGGTTCAAACTGCATCCCAGGAACCGGCTGAGAAAAAGACCTGATCCAGGCTGCCGGTCGATCCGAAATTGCATCCTTCTGCGGATCCTCGGGAAACACCATTCGGTTTTCCGATTCGGAAATGCGCACTTTTACGCGATGCCAAGGAAAACAAGAAATGTCGCGGGGGCGCATCCGAACAAACCGTACCGGCAATACCGCGGACCTGACACACCTGCGGCCGCACCGTGGGCGTGCTTGACGCCTGATTTGACGAATGTGGTCCTGATCGGGACTCTTTGGACCAAGTGCAGCCCTGCTTCGGTTGGTTAAAAGATTCGATCGATCTGCGCCCGATTGAGGATGCTCAAGCGTGTGCCTCTGAGAAAGAGTTTTACACCGGGCAGGGCCGCCTGCACGATGGGTTGCTTTCTACTGGCGGCTCGGTGAAGAAGCGTTCGGTCTCAGACCTTCAGCGGTGTTTTGCACATCTTGCACAGAAAGGAAGGAATTGTTGAAGAATTTTTCCTGGAAGTGGATATTCGTTCTGACAGTCATCTTGATTGCGGTCGTCTATCTCCTGCCGTCGATGGCACCCGGCATGTGGCCGCACAAGAAGATAAACCTCGGCCTGGACCTCCAGGGGGGCATGCATCTGGCGCTCGAGGTCGAAACGGAAAAAGCCTTCGAAAACAACATCGAACGGATCGGTCAGGAACTGCGGACCTTCTTGAAAGCGGAGCGTATCCGTCAAATCGGCCTGAGCATTCCGGGAGGCACCGCAATCGAGGTCAAACTGCCGGACAAGGGAAACCTCGACAAGTTCGAAGCCCTCTTAAATAAAGAGTATCGCGGTCTCGAAACGACCCGTAAAAGCGAGGGCGAGGCCACCACGATCACCCTCCGTCTGCCGCAATCCGAAATCGATAATATCAAGGACCTTGCCGTCCGGCAGGCCCTCGAAACCATCCGCAACCGTATCGATCAGTTCGGTGTCAGCGAACCGGACATCCGGCGCCAGGGGGAAAACCGTATTCTCGTTCAGTTGCCCGGAGTCAAAGAAACCGAGCGCGCCAAAGGCTTGATCGGCAAAACCGCCCTGCTGGAATTCAAGCTCGTGGATGAAGACAATGATGTCAATGCCGCGCTCAAAGACAGCGTGCCCCGAGACGACGAGATTCTGTACCAGTACGAACTGGATCCTAAAACCGGTCAAAGAACCAACCAGGTGCCGATCCTGCTCAAAAAAAGGACCTTGCTGACCGGTGCCCAATTGACCGATGCCCGCGTTCAGATCGACAGCCAGTACAATGAGCCTTATGTGTCGATATCATTTGATAAAAAAGGTGCCCGGATCTTTGAGAAGGTCACCGAAGAAAACGTAAAGAAACGCCTGGCTATTGTGCTCGACAACCGGGTCTACTCGGCCCCTGTAATACAGGAAAAAATACCCGGCGGCCAAGCCCGCATCACCGGGCGCTTCAGCGCCGAAGAGGCCAATGACCTGGCCATCGCCCTGCGCGCCGGCGCCCTGCCGGCCCCGGTTAAAATTCTGGAGGAAAGGACCGTCGGGCCCTCTCTCGGTTCGGATTCGATTCGCCAAGGCCTGATATCGATGTGTATCGG
>JBDNAO010000280.1:0-2688 GCA_039768375.1 Desulfobacterales bacterium
CGAAAGAACACCGCACCGGTCGCCGCCCTCCTCCTCCGAAGACGTGTATTTTTCCGATGTCACGGCCGATCTTTCACGTCACTTTGGCACTAAGGTTAATATAAAACGCCGCGGTAAAGTCGGCAAGCTCGAAATCGAATTTTACAGCGATGACGATCTTGACCGATTGCTCCGTCAATTGAAGGGATAAGGGAGGCGTTGCTTTCTCCGGGTGGCCAATCGATACCGCACACCGCTTGTCTCGCGGAGCGCCGGCGGTAGTGGATGCCGCCTGCAGAACCCAACCGGCCGATGGTGCGGCCGGTTTTTGCCAGGTAGTGTGGGATTTTTTACCAGACACGATACGATGGCACTGCACATAATCATCGACGGGTACAATCTCATACGCAACTCGGCCGCGCTCACTGTGCTGGACCGTCAGGATATCCAACTCGGCCGAGAGGCACTGGTGGACATGCTGGCCGCTTATAGGAGCGTCAAACATCACAAGATCACGGTTGTCTTCGACGGAACCGACGCACCGGTCTATTCCCAATCGCACGATCGCGTTAAGGGAATCACAGTGAGGTTCTCGCGTTCAGGCGAGACGGCCGACGAGGTGATCAAGCGCATGGCAGCCCACGACCGGGAGAAAGCGCTGATCGTCAGCTCAGACAGGGAAATCGTTACGGCTGCCGCAGCCTGTCGTGCAACGACAATCAGTTCCTCAGAATTCGAGCAAAAGCTTTTAATGGCCGGAACCGACGGCAGCGGTGGTTCTCGAGAGGACGACGTCGTCGACAGTCGACCTTTTTCCACTCAAAAAAAAGGGCCCCGACGACGGGCACCCAAAAGCCGACGCCGCAACCGGAAGCGGATCGGTAAACTTTAACCGCGGAAAAGCGCGATTGAAACCTTTGATCATTAACACGAAAATAAGGTGGGCGCCTTCGACCGGATAAACGGTTTCGAATTGCGGCTGAAACTCGCTGCCAACGGGTTCTAATCCCGGAGCGCTAAATGAAGAAAATAGGTGTCATTGATGGACAGGGCGGCGGCATTGGAAGCGCGATTATTAAAAAAATAAAGGAATTGTATGGTGAAACCGTAGAAGTCGTCGCTCTCGGCACCAATGCGATCGCCACCGCTCAGATGCTGAAAGCCGGGGCCAATCGCGGTGCTTCCGGAGAAAACGCAATCGTACAGACCACTAAAAGTGTCGACGTTATCCTCGGTCCCCTCGGCATCATTATCGCCCATGCGATGATGGGAGAGGTCACGCCCGGTATCGCCGAGGGGGTGGCCGGAAGTCCGACCGCTAAATTATTGCTGCCGCTGACCCAGGAAAACGTGACCATCGTCGGTGTCGCCCGTCTTCCAATGCCGCACCTGATCGAAGAATTGATCGATATGCATCTGCACAATTTCATCACCTGATCGGATATCACCAGCTCGATGAAGATCTTGATCGCAAAGACGGCCGGTTTTTGTATGGGGGTTCGCCGCGCCGTCGAAATGGCCATGGATACCTCCGGTGACCAGCAGGGCCCCATTTACACCTTCGGTCCCCTGATCCACAATAGCCAGGTCCTCGAACTTCTCGAGAGCAAGGGCGTCTCGATTATGACCGAGATTCCCGACCGCGGCACCGGCACCGTCCTGATCCGGGCGCACGGCGTCCCGTACAAGACCAAGCTGCAGCTGAAAAAAGCCGGCTTCTCCGTCATCGATGCCACCTGCCCTAGAGTGATAAAAGTCCAGAGCATCATCGGCAGACATGCTAAAAAGGGGTATGCATCGATTATCATCGGCGACAAGGACCATCCCGAGGTGACCGGTCTGCTGGGGTATGCCGGTCAAAACGGCCACGCCGTCGGGAGTTTCGAAGAACTGGATTCGCTGCCGCATTTCGACCAGGCCATCGTTGTTGCCCAAACCACACAGAATACCCAGTTTTTCGATGCCGTCAAAAATTGGGCCCGGAAAAAGCACCCCGAATATAAAATCTTCGACACGATCTGTGATTCCACCGAACGCCGCCAGACTGAAGTCAAACGCCTGGCGGCCGAGGCCGACGCCCTCATCGTCGTCGGCGCGCACAACAGCGGCAACACCCAGCGGTTGGCTGAAATTGCCGGCGCATCAGGCAAGCCCAGCTACCACATCGAAACGGAAGCGGATTTAGATTCTCCTGCCTTTAAAGGTCTTGCGAGCGCTCGACGCATCGGGATAACCGCCGGAGCCTCCACACCCAACTGGATTATCAAACGGGTGTACCGAGCGGTTGAATCCCTGCAGTTTAATAAAGACAGGGGATGGCGCCGCGCATTATTCGTCATTCAGCGCACGTTGATGCTGACCAATATCTACGTTTCCATCGGTGCCGGTGCCCTGTGTTATGCCGTTGCCGTTTTACAGGGCACACGGCACTTCTTTCCGTATATCGTCATTGCCATGCTTTTCGTGCAGTCCATGCACACTTTAAATCACCTCACCGGACGACTATCCGACCAATATAATGATCCGGAAAGGGCCCTTTTTTATGTCAAGCACAAAGTGTTTTTAACCGTTCTGGCCAACATCTCCGGCGCCGCCGGCCTGATGCTGGCCTTTACAGCCGGCTGGTTCCCGTTTTTGCTGCTTTTCACCATGAGCGCGCTCGGCCTGTCCTATAATCTGCGAATTATACCGGCCGGCATCGGCGGTAAA
>JBDNAO010000281.1:0-5405 GCA_039768375.1 Desulfobacterales bacterium
AGCCAGCCGTTGCCCACCGCGACATCAGCTATGTAGCTCAACACGGCATATGCGCCACCGAAGGTAACAAATGCCGCCTTGGTGAAGAAAAAGGCGATCTGGCTCAATACATCGTCAACTCCACGCCAGGCCCACACGCTTCCTATCACGAGACCCCACAGGACAAGGCAGACAAAGGATACCCGGACGACATGGGAAATGGATGGTCGGCCCGTCTTCAGCCCGACGGAAGGCTCGGTTTCAACGCGGCACTCTTTGGTTTCCGGATCGTAGGCGCCCGCGCAGAAGACCCGGGGCAACATGCGCTGCATGAGCAACCCGCCTGCGGCCGCTGTCGCCACGATATAGGGAAACGACACTTTCAAGAAAAAGATGGCAATGAACGCTAAAGCGGCAAATCCATAGAGCACGCGATGCTTGAGTGCCTTATTGCCGATGCGCAGCACCGCCTCCACCACAACGGCCACCACCACTGGCTGGATTCCGTAGAAAGCGGCCGCCACCGCCGGAATGTCGATATGGGCCACGGCCAGGTAGCTCAACAACAGCATCACAAAGATCGACGGAATCACGAAGAGCGATCCGGCCGCGATGCCGCCCCAAGTGCCGTGCAAGCGCCAGCCGATGTAAGTGGCCAGCTGCTGGGCCTCGGGCCCGGGCAGCAGCATGCAGAAGTTGAGGGCCCGCAGGAACTGATTTTCACCGATCCAGCGCCGCCTTTCCACCACTTCCTGGTGCATGATCGCGATCTGGCCGGCAGGCCCTCCGAAACTGATGAAGCCCAGCTTGGTCCAAAACTTGACAGCTTCCGTGAAGGAAACTGTCGTAGAAGGGTGCATTGGCACTGACTTTTTCATGCCGGACTCTGTGAATGGTTTTGAACCGACATGTCGCGGCCGAAAACGGCAAAACCGACTGTGCCGATGACCCCGAAGACAAAGGCTGTAATCAGGTTGGTCTGCGGGCTAATCTGCCACAAGAATGCGCCGCCCATGGCAGCTGCAGCAACGAAAACGTCACGAATCAGGTAGTAGAGCCCGAACATCCCCGCCTTGCAGCTGTCCGGAGACAGATCCATGATCAGAGCCTTGCGGGTGGGCTCGCCGAACTCCTTGAGCCCCCGCAGGATGAAGGCGGCAATCAGCCACTCGAAGGAGCGGCTATACAAAAGGGCCAAGGGAAAAAGTGTGAAAAAAATGAAGGTTATCAGAACAAACGGTTTCTTGGTGCTCCGGTCCGCCATATAAGCCACCGGAATATAAACCAGCACGGCTGTTGCCATCTCGATCGTGGTCAGCAGACCGAATTGGAATGCCGACACCGGTTGGGCGATGGTCTTCATGCTCCAAACCACCACGAAGGCGTAAGGGATTTGTTCGCAAAAGCGGATCAGAATATCGGTGACCAGGAGACTTTTCATGGCCGGGTTCATCAGGCGCATGAGTTTCGCCGGGTTTCTTTCGGGTGTCAGGTCGCAGGCACCGGCCGAGGATGTCGCAGAGGGCGTATCGTCTGCGATCATTCGTTGTTGCAACAACAGCGCCACCGCCGCCATAGCCAAGGCGACTCCAAAGGCGATACGTACTCCATCGCGCTCGCCCCATATACCAATGAAGAGCCCCCCGAGCAAAGGGCCAAGAGCCATGGGAATGCGGCGCACCAACGAATGCATGCTCACCCCCATGGTGCGTTTATTCCGGGGCAGCACCTTGTAAATCAGGCTCATGGTGGCCGGCAGCGAGATAGCCGACCAGGAGATGAAGAGGACTGCACCGGCCAGCACCGCCTGCCAGGCGGGTATCAGGATCACCAGCGCGAAGCCGACCATGGCCACCAGGTTGAAGACCAGCAGAGACCGCTTGGTGCCGATGCGGTCGGACAGGTATCCCCCCGGAAAGGAGTAAAGGGCCGACAGCAGGTTGTCCATGGCTTGCAGCAGACCGATGGCCAGCGCGCCGCCGCCCAGTGCCATTATGTAGATCGGCAAAAAGCGCTCGGCCATGCGCTCGCCCATACCGACCAGCACCACCATGGCCAGCATGCCGATGGTGCTGCGTTGCAGCCCGAGAAAGCCGGAGATCCGGGCGGAAAGGGCTGTTCTGGTTTGATGGGTGGCCATTATTCCCTCTACGATTCACCCTGGGCCACATCCAATCGGCACCAGGCATACAAGGCGTCATAAACCTCAAACTGCCGTTCGATATTCTCCAGGTCGTCTGGGAAACGCAGGCTGTAGCCCACGGCGATGGCCTCAAAACCAGCCGCCAGGGGATCGGCGTCCAGACGGTTGGTGTCTGCGGCGTTGATGATTTTGGCCATACGCAGTAGCGCCCTGTTGCTCAACTCGTAATCCTTAATAATCACATCGAAAGTGCATAAATCCTCCCGATGATGCAGCTCGGCTCCGGGTGTGTCAAAGGGAATAGCACCTTCCTTTTCGGCGATTTCCATCACCTTGCTCTTGGACACGAACAGAAATTCGGCATCCGAGTCGATGAAACGGGTAATCAGCCAGGGACAGGCCACCCTGTCGACGTGCACATGAGATCGGGTTATCCATTTCATGAAAGACTCCTTTCATATCAGGCAGAGCCAGCTGTTTATAGGCATCTAAACAGGTGGTACAGCTTGGGCACTATGGGCGGGTGCTTCTCCGCCGGCTTCTGCGAATCGCTATCCAGTCTGCAATCACCTGATGATAATCCCTTATGATCTTTTCGCAATAAGACTTCCGACTTATATTTAAACCGGTCATTGGGGGGTGGAAAAGCTTGACCTGCGGGGCTTCCGGTCGGCCGGAAACCGTCTAATCTTTGAAAACTGATTGAATTACAGAGACTTAGGGATTGAGAACTGAATAGAGAAAGGGGTCAAGACTCTTCGTAATTTTTTGAATTTTAAACGCTCATGGCCCTGGTCGCCACGATGCATGAAAGGGGTCATCAACTTTTCCGGAGACGAGCAAGTCAAAATGAATCTGTCTGCGGCTCATGACAGGTCAGATCGCATCTAAAGAACGCGTAGCCGGATCGACAGTTCCTCCAACTGTTGCCGGTCGGCGGTAGCAGGGGCGCCGGTCAGCAGGCAGGAAGCCTTCTGGGTCTTGGGAAACGCGATCACATCCCGGATGGAACTCTGGCCGCAGAGAATCATGACCAGGCGGTCGAAACCGAATGCGATGCCGCCGTGGGGCGGGGCGCCGGAGTCGAGTGCCGAGAGAAGGAAACCGAATTTTTCGCGGTATTCCTCGGGCGTCATACCGAGGGCGCTGAAAACCTTTTCCTGTAGCTCTTTCTGGTGGATACGGATGCTCCCGCCGCCGATCTCGGATCCATTTAGGACCAGGTCATACGCCCGGGAACGGACCGCCGGTGGATCTTTTTCCAGCAGGTCGTAATCCTCTTCCAGCGGTGCCGTGAAAGGGTGGTGCAGCGCCTGGTAGCGCTTCTCGTTTTCGTCGTATTCCATCAACGGGAACCGCGTCACCCAGGCGAAATTAAAAGCGCTCTCGTCGATCAGGCCAAGCTGTTTTCCGAGATGATTGCGCAGCTGTCCGAGGGCCTCGTTGGCCACCGGGGGCAGATCGGCCATGAAAAAGACCAAATCACCGGGCTGCATGTCGTTCCGACGCGCGAGTTCCCCTTTTTCGGCTGCGTTGAAAAATTTTGCAATCGGCGACTGCCACTCACTTTCCCTGATCTTGACCCAGGCCAGTCCCTTGGCCCGGTACACCGCCACGAAAGCCGCCAGATCGTCGATTTCCTTGCGCGACATGTCCACGCACCCCTTGGCGTTCAAAGCTTTCACGATGCCGCCGTTTTTGACGACGTCGGAAAACACCTTGAATGAGGATCCGGCAACGATATCGGAAACATCTTTCAGTTCCAGGCCGAAGCGGGTGTCGGGCTTGTCGAGACCGTACCTTCCTATCGCTTCGGCATAGGAGAGACGCGGGAAAGGTGTTTCGAGCGTCACCTCGAGAACATCCTGAAAGAGATCGACCATCATGCCCTCGGCGAGATCCATCACGTCATCTTCACCGACAAAGGACATTTCGATGTCGATCTGAGTGAACTCCGGTTGACGGTCCGCCCGCAGGTCCTCGTCTCTGAAGCAGCGCACGATCTGATAGTAGCGGTCGAAACCGGATATCATCAGCAGTTGTTTGAACAGCTGCGGCGACTGAGGCAGCGCGTAGAACTGCCCCGGATTGACGCGGCTCGGAACGAGGTAATCTCTTGCACCCTCGGGCGTGCTGCGGGTCAAAAACGGGGTTTCGATGTCCAGAAATCCGCGGGCATTCAAGTATTTCCGGACAGCGGCCGCCGCCCGGTGACGGGTGATGATATTCTTTTGCATGGGTGGCCGACGCAGATCGTTGTGCCGGTTGGCCAATCTTACCGTTTCGGTCACCTCGACATCGTCTTCGATCAAAAAAGGCGGGGTCTGGGCCAAATTAAGGATTTTGAGCTCTGAGACCAGCACTTCGATTTCGCCGGTTTTCAGCTTGGAATTCACCATCCCATCCGGTCGGCTTTCCACGGTGCCGCGCACTCCCAGAACGAACTCGCTACGGATGGCGTGGGCTTTGGCGTGTACGGTCTCGTTGCGGTCCGGGTTGAACACCACCTGGGTGATCCCTTCCCTGTCCCTTAAATCGACGAATATGACACCGCCGTGGTCCCGCCGACGCTGCACCCAGCCCATCAGGACAACTTCCCGTCCCACATCGGCCCGGCCCAGTTCGCAGCAGGAATGGGTCCTGCGCATGTTGCCGAGTTTGTCAGTCAATGCTCACGACTCCTTTCAACGGTCACAGAAGTATATGCACCCACAAAAACATGCTCCGTCTAACTGGGTTAAGCGGTTTCCCGCCCAGGCGGGATTCACCGTTCTGAGTAAAAAAGCCCTTAAGCAGCTCATATCTAAACAATTCTGGCTTTATGGTGTTTACAAAACCGTTTCACCCAATGGGCCATGTCGGGTATTGCTGATTTTATCAATAGGATATGCCGTATCCATTGGTTGTAACCCTTGAACCGTGAACCTGGAACCGATCAATTTAGGGTCTACAAGCCTATATTTCGGTTTTCATCCATGTTGTGGCGAAATGGATTATCCGTAAATGACCTCTCTTACCTTTTCGACCACCTCTTCGACAGCGATCCGCACCTGCTCTTTAGTCTTCATATTGCGCAGGATGACGACGCCCTCGGCCAGTTCGTTGTCGCCGATGATCATGACATAGGCCGCACCCAGTTTGTCGGCCCGTTTCATTTGGCTCTTGAGACTCCGGCCGCCAAAGTCCATCTCGGCCCGCAGTCCCTGATCGCACCAGCGGCTGACCCACTGGAATGCCTGCTGTTGACCTTCATCGCCTAGCGCCGCCGCAAACAGGATCGGCG
>JBDNAO010000282.1:0-4140 GCA_039768375.1 Desulfobacterales bacterium
AAAGCTACCTGAATTCTCCGAAAAAACTAAAACCCATGGTGTCAACATATTTTCTCATTGAAGCGGCGGAGGATAAAGGCGGGTGGGGATCAAACTTCATTATCAAGTGGGAATCCGTAAATAAAGTTACACAACCACTAATCGAAGCCATTCATTCGGGACAGCGAGGAGCCGGAATCTATTCATATGCTATCAGGGGATGGCCGATTGAAGGGGTACATGAGTAAAATCTCATGGACAATTCGTTCAAAAATTTTTAGCGCTTACAACAGGTGCCGAAATTACAGTACTTAAATTACATGGCATCCCATAAATTCAGGTGTGTCAGGATCTTTTTCATGAGGGGGTCTCCGGCTTAAAATAAGAGGCTACGATTATGGAACTATCATCAATTCTCATAAGTTTGGTATTTATGCTTGGGGCAACAGCAATATGTGTCATCCTGTTTGAGCACCTCGGTTTTGGATCCGTACTGGGATTCATCATTGCCGGGATTATCATCGGGCCGCACACCCCGGGACCCGTTGCCAGCCAAAACGTGAACGACCTGCAGAACGTGGCAGAGCTTGGTGTGGTGCTATTTTTGTTCACGGTCGGTCTGGAGATGCTTCCCCGCAAGGTTTGGGCGATGCGTCGTCTGCTTTTCGGTTTAGGCTCGGCACAGATGCTGGCGACCGCCGCAATTGTTGGTGTCTATTTGGTATTTTTAGTTAGGGTGCAATGGCAAACCGCAATCATACTGGGTTTTGGTCTCGCCATGTCGTCCACAGCCATCATTATGTCAACCCTTCAGGAACGAGGGGCGCTGGTCAGCGAACACGGGCAGACGTCATTTGCCATTCTTATGGCCCAGGATCTCTGGGTCGTTCCGGTCATGGCTCTAGTGCCCATTCTGGCCCATAAGACAGCGCAGGCTTCCGTGGTACCTATCTGGCAAAAGGCCTTGCTGGTGTTGGGTGCACTGGCAGGCATCTTCGTTGTCGGACGCTATCTGCTGCCCGCCGTGCTGGGCTATACCGCTAAGCAGCGCCGCATGGATGCATTCGGAATCCTGCTATTTCTGGCGGTCATTGCCGCATCCTGGGCTGTGGACCGCGCCGGAATCTCGATGACCCTGGGCGCTTTCATCATGGGGATGCTGCTTTCGGCGTCGGATTACCGCTACCAGATCGAAGCGATTGTGGCCCCTTTCAAGGGATCCCTGATGGGCCTATTTTTTATCGCGGTCGGAATGTCCATGGATGTCGGCGCCCTATTGCATGACTGGTCCAGGCTCATTGTCCATGTGCCCGTGTTGCTGTTTCTCAAAGCTGCGGTGCTGACAGCCCTTGTCCTTACATTCGGCATCAGCCGGTCTGCCGCCGTTCGCACCGGTTTTTATCTGTCGCAATCAGGCGAGTTCGCTTTTGTCCTCTTTGGTGCAGCCGGCGCAGCCGGTCTGCTGAGCGCTGGGGGCCATACTCTGGCGCTGCTGGTGGTTGCCGTCAGCATGATTTTGACGCCGCTGATGGTGAAGGTCGCTGATCGGCTGGCCGGTCGCCTGCGGGATGTGCCGGCGGAAACGGGAGTAACGTCTGCCGCTGATCTTGAAAGGCATGTTGTCGTCATCGGCTACGACCAGGTGGGTCAGCTCATCTGTATGATGTTAAAAAAAGCAAAGATTCCCTATGTGGCTTTTGATCAGGATATCGACTTTGTCAGACAGGGTAAGCAATTGGGCTATAATGTCCAATTTGGCAACATGTATAGCACCGTCACACAGCAGGCCGCCGGACTTGGCAAAGCATCTGCTGCATTTGTGTCAATTCGTGAGTCGGAGCGAGCTGAAGGCCTTGCGCTCACTTTGCAACGCTTGTACCCGTCTCTTAAAGTCTATGTCCGCGTGCGGTCACTCAGGGAACAGGATAGGCTGGTTTCCAAGGGCATTGATAAAGCAGCCACGGGTTACATCGAGAGCACTCTGATACGCGGGGCGATGCTTTTGAAAGATCTTGGCGTGTCCGAGGTTGATGTCAACGAATTGGTCAAAGCCTTTCAGAACGACAATTACGCCTTGGTTAGGGCCGGCTATGCAGAACGAGTAAAAGCATAGCAAACCCGGCAGGCAGTTTCATTCTAATTGATCACTTAGTCATACTATGCATAATTTCAATAAGTTAAGTCGAAGTGACCTTTTGTTGAAAGGAGATTCGCATGATCCGAAAGCGCCGAATTCCATCCCAAATCATCTTTAGCTGGATTCCGGCCCTCAGTCTCCTAATCTTGCTATTGCTGTGTTACCTGCCGCTGATTTCTCCGGTGAAGGCCGCGCCCCTACCGGAACATCCCCTGGAGCCGGTCAACACTTCGGGCCCCAGAGCGACCCTGCGTACGTTCATGACCAATGCCGACAAAGCCTTTGCAGAATTTAAACAGTCCGGCTATCGAACAAAAGAAGCGTTGAAATATATTCAACGTGCCGCCAGCACGCTGGACATGAGCCATACCCCGAGTGTCTTGCACGAGGACGTGGGGTTCGAATCCACCCTGCAGCTTAAGGTGATTCTTGACAACATCGGCGTGCCGGCGCTGAACACGATTCCGGCAGCGGGGGATTTTAAAGGCAGCGATGACCTTTTCTGGCGTATACCGCATACCGATATCACCATTGCCCGGGTCAACGAGGGCCGCCGCAAGGGCGCCTGGCTTTTTTCTCCAAACACCATCTCCCGGATCGGCAGCGACTACCGATTGATCAAAGAGCTGCGCGGAAAAGATCATTCCTTTGACACGGTCTACGAAAACTATATCTACTCTGCTGGTTGGATGATTCCGGCAGGATTGATCAATGCCCTCCCCCGGTTTATGAGAACCGGTTTCTATGAACAGGCGGTCTGGCAGTGGGTCTGCCTGCTGCTGACCCTGATGGTCGGTGCTGTCATTCTCATCTGGTCGTGGCGGGCATGCAAGTGGTTGAAAAAGAAGCTGCACTCCGAATCCAGGCAGTGGCAATGGGAACGTCTGATCTATCCGGTCTTCGGGATGCTTTTGTTATTTATGGTGTTGTCTTTCATCGATTCACAGGTGAACATCACCGGCAAGGTCCTGCATGCCGTGGGCCTCTTCCTTAATTCCCTGATTCTCGTGTTCGCTTCGTGGGCGATTCTTGTTGCCGGCGATATCCTCGACGGTGGCATCGCTGGCCTCCGCCGTGCTGAATCCACAAGCATCGCCAGCGACGTCACCCGGCTGATCACTCGCGTCATTTCATTTATCATCATTTTTGTTCTCTTTTACAAAGCCGCCGAGCATTCCGGCATACCGGTGAACGCTGTCTTCGCCTCGGCCGGTATCGCCGGTTTTGCGGTGGCCATGGCGGCCAAAGACACCTTGTCCAACCTGTTCGGCGGTGTGACCATTTTCATGGATCGGCCGTTCCGGCCGGGCGATTACATTGTCCTCGACAATACCGAGCGGGGCGAAGTAGTGCAGATCGGCTTGCGAAGCACGCGCATCCAAACCCGTGACGATGTCATGATTACGATCCCCAACTCGATCATCACCAGCACCAAGATCGTCAATCAGAGTTCTCCTAAGCCCATGTTCCGGGTGCGAGTCAAAATCGGTGTCGCTTACGGCTCTGACATCAGACAGGTAGAGACCATTTTGGTAGAGCAAGTCCGTTCCAATCCTCAGGCAGCCCAAAATCCAAAACCCCGGGTTCGTTTTCGCAAATTCGGCGATTCGTCGCTGGACTTCGAGCTATTGTGCTGGGCCAAACGTCCCCACGATCGTGGAAGACTCATGCATGGCCTGAACACGGGCATCTACAACGCATTTGCCAAGGCAGGCATCGAAATCCCGTTTCCCCAGCGAGACCTGCATTTAAAGCATGAGCAGAAACGCAAGGAGTAGCGGCTTTTTTTTAGTCCCCAAAAACGCCGTTTTGAGAAAAATTAGTTAGGGAATAGATGTATGCACTTTCTTTCTCTGTTCGCGTTTATAACCCTGTTGCATGTGCTGATCATAATCGGCGAGTCCTTCCGGGTCATCCAGGTGCGGCTTGCTGGTGGCAGTATCTTTAGCTTGGCTGCTGCTGGTGTTCTTCTTGCCGTTAGTGGGTGCAATTGCCTACGTTGTACTGGGTGAGAAGCGTCTGGG
>JBDNAO010000283.1:0-3630 GCA_039768375.1 Desulfobacterales bacterium
GCAAGAAATAATTACACAAGATTGCGCAGGATTTTGGTTCGTCTATAAGGCACATCCGCCGGCGCATATCGGGATATGTGTTGGTGGATGTAACGCTGTAGATGGGCCAAAAAACAAGCAAGATGTGTAATTATTTCTTGCCGCGACCCTAAGTAACTGCCGCAATCTTCTGTTTCCCGATGCCCGTCACTTCCCGCCCGGCGCTAAATGTTCCGGCACCTGGACGGCCACCACTTCTCCGCGGGCACAGACCTGGCCACCGGCCAGAAGCTGCGAGGATACCACCACCTTGCGCCCCTTGATTTCCTTGACCCGGGCCCGCACCTCCAGCGGGCCGTCGATCGGCGTCGGTCGCAGATAATCGACGTGCAGGGCGGCAGTCAGAAACCGCAGCGGCGGGTCGGTGTCCATCGCCCGTCCTTCGGCCCGGTAGGCCGCTGCCGCGGCAGTGCCGGTGGAGTGACAGTCGATCAGCGAGGCGATCAGACCGCCGTAAACGAAACCGGGAATCGCCGTGTGATACGGCTTGGGATCAAACCGGCAGACGCTTTCTTCGCCGTCCCAATAGCTTTTAATCTGAAGACCGGCAGTGTTGAGTCGCCCGCAGCCGTAACAGTGGCTGGAATAATCCGGATAGTAATCCTGAAACGCTTTTTCCATTTGTGTTCCATCCTTTTGGTTAAGATTCCGGAAAACTGTCCGGTACAGCGGCAGCTGCATTTGAGATCCGGCCTCCACCGGTCATACCGGTGATGTCGAAACCCTGAACGCCCTCTACGCCGACCAGCTCACCCGTGAAACTGCCAACGCTCACCTTGCTTTTGAGTTTGATGGGGATCCGGCGCTCGTCCGCCGACACCCAGATCAGGATGGTGGCACCGGCCTCCTTTTCAAAAACCGGATTGACGCCTTTGAGGTCCGGTTGCACCAGGAAGGTGTCGTAAGATTGTCCATTCAATGTAATGGTTTCTCTTCCGATCACCTTTAAATTGGCGCGGAGCGTTCGTTTTCCATCCGAAATCGGACGTGTGGTCAGGGTTCTCTCCTGCGGGGCCAGCATTCGCGTGTAGTAGAAGGCCGACAAGGGATCGAATGTTCCCGGTAAAAGTGGTGTCTCGAGTGACTTGAGGTGGGGCTCCCGTTTCGAGTGGAAGTATGTTTCGGTCCGGTGAAAATGGGCCAAGTTGTTCTGCCAGTCGAAATCGACTACGACGTCTTTTGTCTTGCGGCCGGTTTTTGTTCTTTGTCGGTAATGGAGCGAGCGGTTCATTGGCAGTTCGGCATAGGCGTCGATCCGGCTGCGGTAATAATAGAAAAGGTCGAGAAAGGCATTGGTCTTGACTTCCATCGCGAAATGGTAGACGGGTGTGCCTTCTCGCCTTTCCATGGGCAGAACCGCCAAAACGGCTTCTCCCGCCGGAAAAGGGCCCCACTTGATTTGAAACGTCAATTTCTCGCCCGGCGAGAAGGCCCGATCGTGTCCACCGGCACCGGCGCTGGCAGCCAAAAGAAGCAGGGCGGCTGCGCATAGACAGGCAGTGGACCGGCTGAAACAATGTGGCATGGTGGCCTCTATTTGAGTTTTAAAAACACGGTTGATGATGCACTCATATCGGTGGACCAATGCCGCCACCGGACCTCAGGTTGGATGCAAAAACTCGGTCTTGATCACCTCGAACAGCTCTTCTCCCACGGCAATACCGATATCGATAAACCGCGGTCCATAGAGTCGGCCGGTTGCCGTACGAAAGGTTTCCCGAATTCTGGAAAGGCTCTGCAGTCCTTTGGGAAAACTCGCCACGAAATCCTCGAACGGCGGATTTTGAAAGAAGACCATAAGCCACAGCGTATCGGTAAAATTGTCCGGTCCCCAGCGGAACTTGTCGGCGTCGTAGAGGCAGTCTGAAACCAGGGCACCGCGCCGGCTGTTGATCGGCACCCGCTTTTTGAAGGCCTCGTGATCGAGGATGGCCAGCCGGACGTCTTCCCGCTCCTCGATCGAAAAGGGATAACCGCCGAGCAAAACTGCGGCAAATGAGGCCCCGCGGACAGCATGATCCGGTTCCTTGCGTTTGAGGTCGTGCAACAGCGCCGCACTCTGGACGACCACCATGAGTCTTTTAATCAATCGCGGGCTATAACCGATGCGCTCGCCTTCGGTCATCATCAGGCAGCCGGCATCGAGGGCTACCTTGGTGGCATGCAGAAGACCGTGCCCGAAATCATCCTCCAACCGTTGGGTCACGAAGAAGCGAAGATCCGAGATAGTCGGATGAGTGTCGAAGCTAAAGCGGGACAAGCTGAAAGCGCGGGAAAGTTCCGTGTAAAAATCAGGCGGAGGGTATCGGGATACAATCTGACGGGCGCGTCTTTGCAACCGTGTGTATACAGTCACCATGGAAGAAACCGGCGGTTATCGACAGGCTCGTCAATTGGGCGGCCGAAACCGGTGCTGCGATGCCGCCTGGCCTTCTGCGGCAAGCGGCAGGGAACGCAGCTGAACTCAAACCGTCAGGGAAAAAGCCCTGCCGCAGACTTTCCAACGGCCATCTTCTTTGACGAGTTTAAGGGTTTCGTCAACAGGGTAAGTTTCGCCGATGGAAAACAAGCGACCGACAACGGTGAATATGGGGTTGATATTCCGTTTCCGTTCGGCGAGGATACGCACCTCGGCCTCTGTATCGCTTTGGCTGATAATCTCGGTGTGGACCGAATAGAGTCGGCTGCGCATGTAATTGCGGTCAAAACCGACGACGCTGGCGTCATCGACCACGCGGCTCAGGTAATCGCCCACCACATCGCCCGCCTCGTTGGCGGTGTAAGCGCTGCACAGGTACTTTACCATCGCGGGGTCAAGCTCGAAGTAGGCTTTGGAGAATGCAACCGCCGTCTTGGCCGGAGCCCCTCGCTGGTCGGCGAAAACCAGCATGATTTGCAACATGACGCCGACGACCAGTACCGCAATAATGGTAAAAAACCTGCTGCCCTGCTGCATGTGCATCTCCTCCTTTACCGTCGCATCTGTCCCGATAAGGGTATTAAATTGGCACGTGACCGAGTGATTCAAAAAGCGATGCGCCGCATACGGCAATATTGACCGTCGTCGTCTCATCCCGCATCGTTTTAAGCTTTGAATGTTCAGCCTCTTAGCATGGAAAATTTTTCAAGACAAGAATTTTCTCGAGGGGGTAACCCCCTATCCCTGCCCTGCCGGAAATCATTCGGGCAATCTCTATCGAAAGATATAAATTCAATGTAATCAATTCATAAACCTGATTTCTTTCCGGCAAATGGCGCTTCTTCCACACCGGAGCCACGGTCTGCATGATGCTATATTACGAGTGAATAAGTTAGGCGAAACTCCGCCTTAACCGGTTCACCAGACTGGCACATGCGTTTATGGGACGGTATCGCAGCTGTGCGGCTTTGCGTTTTTTCCCCTGATATTCCTGCAGTTGGATAGCGATGAAGTCATTTCGCAGATCCCGAAAAGATAAAAACAGGTTGAGCCGTTCTTCCTCGTTGGCTTCCCGGTAACGATCAATAATGGTGTTCATCGTTTCTTCCTCCTTGACAGCCCGGCTGTTGATCGGCACCCGGCTGCCGAAAAGTGAGTTTCAAACCAAGCTA
>JBDNAO010000284.1:0-2936 GCA_039768375.1 Desulfobacterales bacterium
ACTACAGCGTCATACTCATGAAGATGGGTCAATTTTTGGCATAAAAAATGACGATTTTTGACGTTTACGGGCCGACATAAGCTCGATGTCAATATAACGGTTTGAAAATATATAAAATATTTATTTTAAACACTTTGGCCTGCTTTTTGCTTTTTTGATCGGGTTCAATTTACCCAAATTTATGTTCAGGTGTTTAATTGGAAGGTCGAGTATCCCACAACCGACATAAAAAATTTAGTTATTGTCCTTTTTTTATTGCAGGAGCCCTCCTATTCTGCTTGATTGGTTGCGCAACTTCGACCGACCGGTGCCATCCCGAGTTCAATTACCGCATCCAACCAATCAAAACATTGTGCCTGTTACCGTCAGAGGCCATTGTGTACGAGGAACTTCCCGATGGCCGGCTTAAACAGCGCAGCGACCGGAGCGAGGCGGCAGGTCTTTCCGTTCAACAGGCGCTGGTGACTGAATTGACTGCCCGCGATTTTCGCGTCCTGACCTATCCGGTCGGCGCGACCCATCGCACGGCCGAATTACAGGAGGTCCTCAGTTTATACCGGGCGGTCAACAAGTCGATCCAACTTCATACTTTCGGGCCCCAGGTTTTCACTGCAAAACAAACCCAGTTCGAGTATTCGGTCGGTCCGCTCACGACGCTTCTGCAGCAAAACGGTGCAGATGCATTTGTTTTCGTCCGCGTTCTCTACAGGTTCTCATTGCAGCAGTCACGCAGTTTCGTCAGCCTCGGGCTGGCAGACGCTACCGGCACCATTCTGTGGTATGGCGCCAACGGTAGCAGGGAAGCGGCGGGTATCGAGGATCCGGACAAAACCACCCTCCTCGTGAAAAAAGTTCTGGCGAATTTTCCGGAGGGTCGATTGTGAAACCAGTCGGATCGCTATGGATCTTCTGGCTGATTCTCACCTGCCTCGGCACCGCAGCTGCGGCCGATGAGCAATTTCCCCGAGACCCGGGCAAACGGGATATCCAAGCGCTGATGGAAGCAGCCAGGGCGGAGGAGAAGCGCCTTGAACAAAGCGATGCCCTGTACAACGATCCAAAGCTGGACGCTTATGTGAATCAGGTGGCGATGAGACTGGTTGCGACCGTGCCGGAGAAAGACGGCGGATTCAGAGTCAAGGTGATCAAGGATCCTCATTTGAACGCCTTCACCTACCCCGACGGCTTCTGTTATGTCTATACCGGCATTCTGGCGCGGTTGGAAAACGAGGCTCAACTGGCGGCTTTGCTGGCCCACGAAATCGCCCATTACGTTAACCATCATGCGATAAACGGTATCCGGCGCCTCCAGCACCAGGCCGATCCTGCCGCGCGTGATTTGGCTGATGAAGATCCGGCTTCGTCTGCTTTGGTGCTGCAGAATGTCGAAAGCACCTGGTCCGGTTATCGTCATGAAGCCGAAATAGAGGCCGACCGCGAGGGGTTGAAGCTTATGATGCGGGCGGGTTACGACCCTTATGAAGCTCTTCGGCTCTTCGGGCACCTTGCTGAGGAAATGGCGCGGGAGAAGTATCATGAACCGCTGTTTTTCGGCACGCATCCCAGATTGCAGACCCGCATCGAAAAGTGCACCGAATTCCTGGGTTCCATTGATCCGACCCGCGGGTTTCGGTTAAACGGCGAAAACCGGTTTGGATTCATGTTACGAGATGTGATTCTGGATAACATTTCACTCGACATTCAAGCCGGACGTTTCGCCCAGGCGCGTCAGGCTTCGGAAAGGTTTCTGGCGACTTATTCGGATGACGCCCGGGTCTATTACTTGCTGGGGGAAATCTACCGTCAACAGGGCCGCGACAGGGACGAATCCAATCGGGCCGAATCGTTTTACAAACGCGCCATCGACTTGGACGCTGGTTACCCCGAACCGCATCGGGCCCTCGGTCTGATGTACTACAAAGCCGGGCAGTCCCAACAGGCGCAACCGTATCTCGAAGCCAGCGTGTTTCTGGCACCGAATGCGCAGGAAAACACCTATATCAGGAACTACCTCAAGCGGATTCATTCTCGAGATTTGCGCCAGGAACAGTTCGCATACAAAAAAAAGTGAGTGGTGCAGCTGCCAGTGCGACCGCTTTTTTTATTCACCTAAAGTTGGAAGATGAATAACAGACTCATCCTATTGGCCCTCATCGTCATGATTGCCGGCTGCGCCGGCTGGAAGCCCGTCGATGGTGGGATTCAATCAGAAACTTATTGCGTTGAGGTTCCTGGCGGGTGGATGAAATTTGACGCCGGCGCCTATGTGATGATTTCGCGCGACGGTCCTTATCTTCAGTACGTCCTGTTTCAAGAGCGCCCCTTGGAGCGCCCCTTTCTTTATGCCCGTAAGCGTCTAACCGCAGACATGCTGCCCCAGGAAGCCGCTCAGATTATTATTGACGACTTGTCCTCCGATCCGATGGTGGCAAATTTTACCGTCATCGAAAATGCACCAGCCGCCATTGACGATCATGACGGTTTCAGATTGCTCTTCAGGTACCGCGACCCGAAAGGGCTGACCTTAAAAACGGCTTATTATGGCTTCATTCAAGGCCAAAACTACTACAGCCTCCGTTTCACCGCTCCGCAGCGGTACTACTTTGATAAGGATATCGACTTGTTCGAGTCGATGCTGTCGAAGTTTCACCTGGTTGCGGCGCGCTGAAAAATATCGTCGATGATCGATCGAAACCGACCTTTTCCCGCGGCGACCGCCGCGGCAGGCTCAGCGCGTTCAGTTGACATCCTTTGAAAGGCTGCTACCGGAGGCTATTCCGTCAAACAGGCTCTCCGATATCGGTTGTGTCTTGATGCTGCTGCTGCCACAGCCAGGACAGACCGTCCCCGAGGTATCATCTCCTTTAAACACCAGCCGGGTAAATGCGTGACCGCAGTCTTTGCATAAAAAATCTACGGACGGCATAATTCCTCCA
>JBDNAO010000285.1:0-7697 GCA_039768375.1 Desulfobacterales bacterium
GCAATTTCGGCGTCAATCGGCGGAATCGCTTGTGCGGCGTACACGAGTACGCCTCCGCGCAATTCCTTGATTTCCTTGAACTTGCAGAAAATTGCTCATTTCTGAAACGGAAACTCATCAGTGCCCTTAATGAAAAATGGATGAGCACTAGTTATAAGAAGCTGAATTGTATTGATAAAAAAAACTCGTTTTGCTATGATGCGCTCAACTTTGATGAGTCATTAGCACATCTGTCCATGTTGTTCGGTTTCAATCCGGATTCGCTGTGACCTGCGACCCTACCGTTGAGATCGAACAGCCGCCGGTTTGCACCCACAGAACCAAATAAATAAATGATTTTAGGCCTTTTTGCTTGTCTCTGGCTCGCCTGCGATGCGATAGCCTTTTAACATATCGATCAGGTGATCACAAGAAAACAAAAGCGGCAATAAAAACCTTGACATCCCGTTTGTTTTGAATTACTTAAGCAATTTAATTTTTAGCATAAGTGAATTAAACTTTTATTGTAATATTTTCAGTGCATTAGGAGATTGCTCATGGCCCTGCCAAAGCGAAAAGTTTCTAAGTCAAGGCGCGATAAGCGCCGGACACATAAAAAAGCGGCTGCACCGAATGTGTCCACCTGTCCTGAATGCGGTGAAGCCGTTCTGCCTCACCATGTCTGCCCGAGCTGCGGTGCCTACAAGGGTCGTACCGTCGTCGAAACCGAAGAATAATCAATCTGCCAAAGGACACCATCATGTCGGAATCCGCTTCCGCTTCGGAGAAGGCACGCTATGGCCTTGATCCTGAAATGCGCCAAATGGTGCTGGACACGGTCGCTCAGCTGAGCAAACGGCTGCTCGCCAAGGGCAAGGTTCTCGAATGGGACAAGAAAGAGATTTTTCCGGAAGAGACGATCCGGGAAATGTTGGGCCCTGAAATTGGTCTTCAGTTACTGATGATTCCGGAAAAATACGGCGGCATGGGCGGTGGTGCAAAGGACAGTTACATCCTCACCCGCGAGATGTCCAAAATTTGCCTCGGAATCACCACGGCCTTTTTTGCGATTCAATTGGGCGCCGACCCCCTGATGGTCGGCGGGACCGTTGAACAAAAGAAAAAATGGCTCGGCGCCATAGCCGAAGGAAAAGCGTTGGTGGCCTACGCAGTGACCGAGCCGGGCGCCGGCAGCGATGTCGCCAATATCAAGACCAAGGCCGCACCGGTCGTCAACGATGCCGGAGAGGTCGCTGGCTACAAGATCACCGGCACCAAACAGTTCATCTCCACCGGCGGCGCAGCTAATTTTATCACATTGCTGGCCAAAACCCCGGAAGGCCCTTCCTTTTTTGTGATCGAAAAGGGAACCGAAGGATACGTACCGGGCCGAAGCGAAGAAAAACACGGCATCCGAGCTTCCCAAACATCTCAGCTCTCCTTCACGGATGTTTTTGTTCCGATCGAAAACCTGATCGGCGGTATTCCGGGCAAAGGCTTCAAACAGGCCAACCAGGTCTTCGGCTACACGCGCCTGATGGTGGCGGCCATGGGCCTGGGTGCCGGCCAGGCGGCGCTGGATATCGCCATTCCCTACGCCAAGGAGCGATTTGTCAGCGGGTCGCTGCTGTCCGAAAAACAGGGCTACACTCACAAATTGATCGTGCCCCATGCCATAAGGCTCGAAGCCGCCGGCGCCTACATCGAAGAGATAGCCGATCGACTGGATGCTCGAGAGAAGGACCTGCAGGTGGAAGGGTCGATTGCCAAGTATTTCGCCACCGAAACCGGCAACCGGGCAGCCGAAGATGCCATGCAAGCGCTCGGTGGTTACGGATACACCAGCGAATTCGAAGTGGAAAAGATTAAACGAGACGTTAAAATCACCTGCATCTATGAAGGGGCCAGTGAGGTGCAACAGAATATTATCAGCACCTTCCGCTGGAGAACCACCGTCAAGTCAAAAGGTGAATTTTACGGTGCCATCGCCCGGGAAATGGATGCGCTGGAGGAGCGCTTTGGTGACGCCGGCTGCCGCTATTATGCGGCCGCTGCCAATGCCCTCAACGAAGCGATACTGCTGGTTCACCAAAACCGGTTGAACCGGATGCAGCACATCATGTTCGGATTGGCCGACGCGATGGTGCATGTCGAGGTCGGAGCTGCCCTGGCTCGCAAGGCCGCATCTGCCGATCGAGCCGGCGACGCCGCGGCCGAAAAACTGCGCCTGATGTCGCGTATATTTGCTCATGATGCGGCCCGGACGGTGCATGGCACCATCATGACCGTCCTCATGGGAACCGGTGTATTCGATGAGGGTGCCATCAACGATTTCAGATCGTCGGTCGACCTGACTGAAATCGCGGAAAGCTGCCGCAACCTCGTTCCGGCGATGGACCGTTTGGCCGACATCATATTCGAGAGGTAACTATGCCGGACCAGGAAAAAAGCACGGTGGTCGTCACCGGCGGCTCAAGAGGCATCGGCCGGGCAATCTGTATCGCCCTGGCGGGACCGAAAACCCGGATCTTCTTCAACTATTTTTCACCCGTCGATCCGGAGGGTGAGGCAGCGGCCGCAGCCGAAACGATCAAGGCCGTTGCCGATGCCGGCGGCGAGGCGTCCGGAATCAGTGTCGACGTGGCGTCCGCCGAGGAGATCCAACGGTTTTTCGAGGAGGTGCTCAACGTCAGCGGTCGCATCGATGTCCTGATCAACAATGCCGGTATCACCAAAGACGCTTTGTTGGTGCGGATGAAAGAACCGGACTGGGATCTCGTGCTCGACATCAACCTCAAGGCCGCTTTTCGCTGCACCCAGATGGCCGCTCGAACCATGATGAAACAGCGTTCAGGCCGTATCGTCAACATGGCCTCGATCGTCGGAGTGATCGGCAACGTTGGACAGGCCAACTATGTCGCTTCGAAGGCCGGATTGATCGGCTTGACCAAAACCACCGCCAAGGAATTGGCACCCCGCGGCATCACGGTCAACGCGATCGCCCCTGGATTCATTGAAACCGATATGACGGCCTCATTGCCGGAGAGTGTCAGAGAGGCCATGCTGTCACAAGTACCGCTCGGAAGGCCTGGAAAACCCGAAGATGTGGCTGCCGCCGTGGCCTTTCTGGTTTCGGAGGCGGCCGCTTACATCACCGGACAGGTGCTGCACGTCAGCGGTGGAATGTACATCTAAAAGGAGGAAAGCCGAATGTCTGTCGAAGATAAAGTCAAAAAAATCATTGCCGAAAAACTGGGTGTGGATTTGTCGGAAATCGTACCGGAAGCCTCGTTCGTCGACGATCTGGGCGCCGATTCTCTCGACCTGGTCGAACTGATCATGTCGATGGAAGAAGAATTCGACACCGACATTTCCGATGAAGATGCCGAAAAAATCCAGACCGTTCAGGATGCCATCAACTTCGTCAAGGCGCAATCCTGAAGTCACAAGAAGGAGGCCCTCTTTGAAGAAACGGGTCGTTATTACCGGCGTCGGACTCGTGACACCGCTGGGTATCGGTGTCGAGGAAACCTGGCCGGCGCTCTGTGCCGGAAAATCCGGCATCGGCGAAATTACGCGGTTTGATACCACCAGATACCAGACCAAGATTGCCGGTGAAGTTAAGGGCTTTCGCAATGAAGACTGGCTCTCCGCAAAAGAGGTCAAACGCACCGAGCTTTTCATCGCCTATGCGATTGCCGCCTCCCGTATGGCAATCGAAGACTCCGGCTTGAAAATCAACGGGTCCAACGGACATCGCGTGGGGGTGATCACCGGCTGCGGCCTGGGCGGCCTGCAGATCATGGAACGAACCATTGTTTCGGTGAAAACCCGCGGCCCCAAGCGCGTTTCGCCCTTTTTCATCCCGATGATGATCGGCAACATGGCCCCCGGTATGATATCGATTTATTTCGGCGCCAAGGGGCCGAATGCATCCGTGGCAACCGCATGCGCCGCCGGTGCGCATGCCATTGGAGACTCTTTCAAGATTATCCAGGAGGGTGCGGCCGATGCCATGATCACCGGAGGGGTCGAAGCCGTGGTCACCGAGTCCTGCGTCGCCGGCTTCAACGCGATGAAGGCCCTTTCGACCCGCAATGATGAACCGCAAAAAGCCTCCCGTCCTTTTGAGCGGGATCGAGACGGTTTCGTTGTCGGCGAAGGGAGCGGAATTCTGATCATCGAATCGCTCGACCACGCCCTGGAAAGAGGGGCGAAGATTTATGCCGAGATCGTCGGCTACGGCATGAGCGGTGACGGTTATCACATGACCTCGCCCCCGCCGGATGGAGACGGTGCCGTGCGCTGCATGCAGGCGGCGTTGGACGATGCCGGGGTCTCTTACGATCTGGTCGACTATATCAACGCCCACGGAACATCGACCCCATTGAACGACCTTTATGAGACCCGCGCCATCAAGTCGGTTTTTAAAGACAAGGCCCATATAATCCCTATCAGTTCGACCAAGTCGATGACCGGGCACTTGCTCGGAGGGGCCGGCGGCATCGAAACGGTTTTCTGTGCTCTCGCGATCCATCATGGGATCATTCCGCCGACCATTAATTACGAAAACCAGGATGTGGAGTGCGACCTGGATTACGTGCCCAACGTCGCCCGCCGACAACCGATAACCTATGCCCTGACCAATTCCTTCGGCTTTGGCGGCACAAACGGCTGCCTGCTGCTAAAAGCATACAATCACAATTGAGGCGCTGGTATCGTCGCCGCATCACATTCCGCCACTAATTCGACCGGCAACCTTTCCATGCCCCCCGTAAGGAGGGCAATTTTTTTGTAAGCTTTCACAGGGCACCGCATCTGATTTGTTGTCGGGCACTTGAAGTACAAAAGTACGTCTGTGCACCCGACGCCTTGCATCTGCGGCACCCTGTAAAAGCTTACAATGAGGTGGTTTGAAGCGCATCTGATTTTGCAACCCTGTGAACGGTTACATTTTTTTTCTTGCGGTTATGCGATGAATTGGTTATTTTTTATAGTTTTAATTATTTTCAAACAGCCACAACCCCAGCTTAGGAAAGCAACCATTGCTTGGAGAAGATCATGGAAAAAAGACCATCGGAACCTCCACCCACCGCTATCATCATCGGGTGCGATCACGCTGCATATCCTCTGAAAGAAAAGATAAAGTCTTTCCTGGCAAACGCGGGGTATCCGGTCGAGGACGTCGGAACTTTCAGCCAGAGCTCGGTCGACTATCCGGAATTCGCCATGCGGGTGGCCTCTCAAATTTCGAAAGGCCTGTATGAACGCGGTATCCTTTTGTGCGGCACCGGCATCGGCATGTCGATGGTGGCCAACAGGTTCCGGAATGTTCGGGCAGCGCTTTGCTCGGATCCATTTTCAGCCCGTTTGAGCCGGCAGCACAACGACGCCAATATCCTCGTGCTCGGTGGCCGTATGCTGGGTGAAACCATGGCCCTTGAAACGATCGACGCCTGGCTGAATACCGGCTTCGACGGCGGCCGGCACCAAAAACGGCTGGAAATGTTCAACCGGTCAGGGCAAGAATCGTCCTGAAACATGCAACAAAGGAATGTTTCTTGAATCTGAAACTGATCGCAAATACCGATCCCGACATGGCCAGAACCATCGCCGAAGAGCTGGGCCGGCAGAGAACCACCCTGGAGATGATCGCATCGGAGAATTTTACCAGCCCGGCAGTGATGGCCGTGCAGGGAAGCGTTCTGACCAATAAATATGCCGAGGGCTATCCGGACAAGCGCTATTACGGCGGCTGTGAATTCGTCGACATCGCCGAGAAATTGGCCGTCGACCGCGCCAAAGAACTTTTCAATTCGGCCTACGCCAACGTTCAACCACATTCGGGATCCCAGGCCAACATGGCCGTCTATTTTGCCTTTCTCAAGCCCGGCGATACCGTCCTCGGAATGAACCTTTCCCACGGCGGTCATCTGACACACGGCAGTCCGGTCAGCTTTTCCGGCCGATTGTTCAACTTCATTCCTTACGGCGTGCGGGAAGAGACCGGCACCATCGATTATGAGGCCCTGGCACGTTTGGCCGACGAACACCGCCCGAAAATGATCGTGGCCGGTGCCAGCGCCTATCCGCGCATCATCGACTTTGAGCGCTTCGCCCAGGTGGCGGCTTCCGTCGGCGCCTCTCTGATGGTCGACATGGCCCACATAGCCGGCTTGGTTGCCGCCGGCCTGCATCCCTCACCAGTGCCCTTTGCCGACGCCGTAACGTCAACCACCCACAAAACCCTGCGAGGACCGCGCGGTGGCCTGATTCTGGCCCAGGCCGACCACGGCGACCGCTTGAACAAGCAGATTTTCCCGGGAATTCAGGGCGGACCGTTGATGCATGTCATCGCCGCCAAGGCACTGGCGTTCAAGGAAGCCCTGAGCCGCGAGTTTGCGGCATATCAGATGAACGTTGTCAAAAACGCCAACGCCCTTGCGCGAGGATTGATGGAAACGGGATTGCAACTGGTGTCGGGCGGCACAGACAACCACATGATGCTGGTGGATCTGCGCCAACACGGCATCACCGGTAAAGAGGCCGAGGATGTTTTGGGCCGGGCCGGCATAACCGTGAACAAAAACGCGATCCCCTTCGACCCCCTGAGTCCGTTGGTCACCAGCGGTTTTCGAATCGGCACGCCGGCTGTGACCTCGCGCGGTATGCGGAAACCGGAGATGACGGTCATCGCGGGGCTCATCGACGAAGCGCTGAAGAACCGCGGCAGCGATGCTGAACTTCGGCGCATCCGCAGCAAGACCGTCGATCTGTGCAACAGTTTTCCGCTCTATCCGGAGTTCGGCACGGAGGCCTTTTGATTCATGTCCCGGGTTACACAACGCCCTTCGTGGGATACATACTTCATGAACATCACCGCGCTGGTCGCCCAGCGGTCCACTTGCACCCGCAGGGCTGTCGGGGCGATCATCGTCAAGGACAAACGCATCCTCTCTACCGGTTACAACGGCGCCCCATCGGGCATCCGGCACTGTCTGGAGGTCGGTTGCCTGCGGGAATCCCTGCAGGTTCCCTCGGGCGAGCGCCATGAGCTGTGCCGCGGGATACATGCCGAGCAGAATGCGATCATACAGGCGGCGTATCACGGCGTTTCGGTCAACAACGCCGTCCTTTACTGCACCAATCAACCCTGTGCCATCTGCGCCAAAATGATTATCAACGCCGGAATAAAAAAGATATACTATCAATCCGGCTACACCGACGCCCTGGCGCAGGAAATGCTAAGCGAAGCAGGGATCGATCTGATCAAACATGACGACCTCAGCACCCAGGGAGGACCTCTATGAAATGCCCGTTTTGCGGTGAAATCGACAACAAGGTCATCGACTCCAGGTTGAGTAAAGACGGCAATGTCATTCGCAGGCGCCGCGAATGCCTGATCTGCACCCGACGGTTCACGACCTATGAACACATTGAAGAAATCCCAATCATGATTATAAAGAAGGATGGGCGTCGCGAGGAGTTTTCGAGAGAAAAAATACGCTCCGGCATTCAAAAGGCGTGCGAAAAACGCAATATCAGCATGAATGCGATCGAAGAGTTTATCGACGAGCTCGAACGGGATCTCAGGGAAATCGGTGAAAAAGAAATCCCCTCTCATATTCTGGGTGAAAAGGTCATGGCCCGGCTGCACGATCTCGACGGTGTGGCCTATGTTCGCTTCGCATCGGTCTATCGCGAATTTAAGGATGTCA
>JBDNAO010000286.1:0-8330 GCA_039768375.1 Desulfobacterales bacterium
ACCCCGGCCCAACCGGCCAGTCGGGTGAGTTCGGAACCCATCCCTGTAACTCCCAGTAAAAACACGAGTCCCAACAGGTACCAATCCTTGTAGGCACTGTACTGATCGGTCTTTTCCCGCCGTTTTTGAATCAACAGAAAACTGCCCACGATCAGCGCCACGCCGGAGATATTGGCCAGCCACTTCACCGGGTTCATTTGTGAATACGGTCCGTGCTCCTGGAAAACATACAGGGCCACGAAGAAGATGTTCGTCACGATGAACAACCCGATGAACGAGAACAGCACCAGCAGGTGGGCGGTCGCCCGATCCTTGTTTTCGCCGCATTCGTTGAACTTTTTATGCAGCAAAATGGTGGGAATCGTCCGTATCAGCGCCTGAATGACCCCACCCACGTCCAACGGTTTGTCTTCGGCCTTTCCGGTGAGAATCGCCTGCTGGTGCATGTCATTGAGGAAGTTCTTGAGGCCGACCGCAAACACACCGATGGCAAAGAAGAAGGCTGGAATCATGATCACGTCCACCAGGGTGGTGTGAATAAAGTTTGAATGGGCTATCACGGCGTCTTGGGGGCTGAAATTGAGAAAGGTCGTGTTGAAAGCGGACCCGAAAACGGCATTGAGAAGGAACCCGACGACGATGAACAAAACCGCCGGAATGGCCAGCAGCAAGGGAATTTTGGAAGGATCGTTAACCCAGTCGGCCAGAATTGCCGGTTTCGAATAGACCTTGACGGCATAGGCGCGGATGGCGCCCATCACGTCACCCGGTTTGGCTCCGCGCGGGCAAAGGGTGGTACAGTCCCCGCAATTGTGACACAGCCAGACATCGTAGTCGGCGATGAGCCGGTCTTTCAAGCCCCAGGACGCGGCGATCATTTCTTTGCGTGGAAACGGCTTGTTGTCCGGCGATATCTTGCAGGCGACCGAGCAGGTGGCGCACTGATAACATTTTTTCAGGTCGCCGCCTCCCAGCTTGCTCACATCCTTAATAAAACCGAGATCAGGCTCGAGCGTGATTGTTTCCGCCATGGTTTACCTCCTGCATTGCAGAAAGGTGGTTGCCGGCAGCGGTGTCGGCAACCACCGTCAAAGATTGTGGGTTTAGAACCCTTTGAACGGGTTCGGTCCGAGTTCTTCAACCGACGCCACAAAATCATTGATGATCTGCGGAATCTTGTCATACTCATCAATGGCCAAGGCGAACTGAGCCACACGCTCATTTTCGAGCGCCAGGCTGGCCAAGGCATCACCGATCTTCTTGATGCGGATCTCGGCCAACTCGCTCCCCTTGATGAAGTGGCACTGGTAATCGTCGCCGTGCTTGCAGCCCAGCAAGAAGACGCCGTCCATTCCCTGGGAAAGGGCATCCTTGATCCAGATGACGTTCATCGAACCGAGGCAGCGGATCGGAATCAAGCGCACATCGGCCGAGAAGGACAGACGGTTCAAGCCGGCGATGTCGAGCGCCGGATAGGCATCGTTTTCACAAACCAGGCCCAGTATTCGAAAGGGCGGTTCTTCGTAATCATCCTCCGAGGGCACCCCGATCGCTTTGACCATCGAACCGATGCTGTCGATGCTGTAATCGGCGAATCCGATGATCCGTTCCGGACAGGCGCCCATGCAGGTGCCGCAACGCCGGCAGCGGGACGGGTTCGGCTTCGGAGTCCCCTTGGCGTCGTCGTCCAGTGCGCCGAAGGGGCATTCTTCGGTACAGCGCTTGCACTGGGTGCAGCGCTGAAAGAAGAAATCCGGAAAGGTCATGTCTCCGGACCTGGGATGCACCGAGACGCCGCGGTTGACCGACTCGATGCACTGGATCGCCTTCAGGGTCGATCCGGCGGCATCTTCCACGGCATCTTCGACGGTCATGGCGCGCCGTATGGCCCCGGCGGCATAGATGCCGGTGCGCTGCGTCTCGTAGGGAAAACAGATGTAGTTCGAATCGACATAGCCGTCGAACAGGTCGATGTCCCTGAAGGCCGGTCCCTGGCGGTAGGCCAGGTTGACCACCGGATCGTCTTTGGTGGCCGGCACCATGCCGGCGGCCAGCACCACCATGTCGGCCTTGACCTGCAGTTTTTCACCCAAAAGCGTGTCTTCGGCCTCGACGGTGAGACCGTTGCCGTTTTTGGAAACACCGACGACGGCGCCCTTGGTCATGAAGATACCGGGATCCTGCTGGGCGGCCTTGTAAAAATTTTCGGTCAGACCCAGGGTGCGCATGTGCTGATAAAATATGTAAGCCTTACCGCTGTCCGGGTAATCTTCGCGAACATAATTGGCCTGCTTCAGCGCCACCAGGCTGGTCACCGCACCGGCGTAGGCAAAGTCCTTGTCGTCCTCTTTGCCGGGGCTCTGGATGAAGACCACCGACTGCGCCGCTTTGCCATCCGAGGGGCGGGTCACCTTGCCCGCCTTGGCGATGGCTTCGAACTCCTCGTTGGTCACGACATCCGGTAAATCGACGCCCAGGTGAGCGAAGGCTTCGCCCTCGATCTTTGCCGGACGCCAACCGGCCGCCAGGATCACGGCACCGAATTTCTCGCCGGCCGGATCGAGCGTCAGGATATCGTTCTTGCCCTTGTTATACTCCATGTAGCGTTCGTGAAGCTGTTCGGCGTTGAGTTCCTTGCCGCTGTCGTCGACGCGCATTTCCTCCGGCAGCGGATAGGGAACATCGAACTCGATTTTCTCGCCCGGCTTCTTGAGGGTAGCGGTCAGGTTGCCGGGCTCGCCGGCCAGCCGCGCCACCATCGTTCCGGTTTTGATCGTGATCTTCGGATGGGCCTGGACGGCCTGAATCTTGTCGGCAACAACCGGCGGGCTGAGCTCCTGATAGGGCGTGCCCAGCGGCAACTGCTTGCGCCAATTCAGCGCATGACCGCCCAACTCGTTTTCCTTTTCGATGATCACCACCTCATAACCGGCGCTGGCGGCATCCAAGGCGGCCGACAAACCGGTTATGCCGCCGCCGATCACCAGGATCCGGCGACTGAGGGATTCCACCTTGTAGGGCTCGGGCAGGTCGACTTTCTTTATGCGGGCCATGCTCATTTTAAGATAGTCATCGGCCAGCATCTGAACGCGGTCGAAGTGGACGCCGTCGTCCTTCTGCTCTTCGGTCAGCTTCGGAAACTCGGATCGAGGATGCGACCAGACCACTTGTTCGCGCAGATTCACGCGATCGACGATGCAGCCGTCGAAGCGGAAAACATCGAAGTTGACGCGTCGGGAACACGCCGCAATCACCAGTGAATTGATGCCGTTTTCCGCGATGTCTTTTTGGAGCAGCTCGACGCCGGCTTTGCCGCAGAACATCTCGTGGGTCTGAACCGGAAATCCTTCTTCACCGGCCACGTCTTTGAGGGCATCGATATCGAGCGACTCTCCGATACCGCAGCCCGTGCAGATATACACACCGTATTTTTTGTCCATGGTTAACCTCCTGCTACTTGTTCACCAGGGTTTGAATCGCCTTGAGGGCCATACCGGTCGCATTCTGATTGGATGTCACCACATCCAGGGGCTTGTTGGCACAGCCAACCGCAAACATCCCGCCCTTCTGAAAATCATTGATGATGAATCCGTCCTCGGTATACTTCAGGTCCGCGGGAAGTTTCAGCCCGGCCAGCGTGGGTTGCATGCCCGTTGCGAGCACCACCATCTCGACCGTTTGATGAATCTTTTCCCCGGTTACAGCATTTTCGGCCACCACGGTGACATTTCCGCTTCCGGCGTCATTGACTTCGGCCACCTTGCCTTTGACGAAAAAGACGTTCGGATCTTCCTTGATTTTCTGATAAAACTTTTCGTACCGCAGACCGGGCGTCCGCATGTCGATGTAAAAAACGTAGATCTTGGCCTCCGGGTACTGCTCACGCACGTAGGTGGCCTGTTTCAGGGAGGCCATGCAACAGATGTAGGAGCAGTAGGGCAGATGGTTCTCGTCCCGTGAACCGGCGCACTGGACAAAGGCCACGCTGTCGGGCCCTTTTTTGTCGGAGGGCCGCTGTACCTGGCCCTTGGTGGGACCGTTGGGGGAAGCCAGGCGTTCCATCATCATGTTGGTGATGATATTCGAATAGGTGCCGAAGCCCAGGTTGTCGATCTTTTTGGCGTCATAAGGTTCCCAGCCTGTGGCCCAAAGGATCGATCCGACCTGCAGATTGATCGATTTAGCCGCCATGTCGAAATCGACGGCGTCATACGTGCACGACTCTTTGACCCGCTGGGCGTCTTCGGGAGAATTTTTCACGGCCGCGTCGATGACGAATCGAGCGGGGAAAGACATCTCCATCGGCAGATAGGCCCCCTTTATTTTCTGCATACCGAAGTCGAAGGCACTCTCTATTTCCGTCTGGCAGGCGTCCGTGCAAGCCCCGCAACAGGTGCAGTTCTCATTGACGTAGCGGGGATTCATTTTTACGCCGACGGTGTAATTACCGGGACCGCCCTCGACCTTTTCGACCTCGCTCATCGTGAAGACTTTGATTTGCGGATTGTCTTTGATCCGGCGGAAATTGATCTCCAGGCCGCAGCTGGGCGGGCACAGCTTGGGGAAGTATTGATTCAGCTGTGAGACCCGTCCGCCCAGATATGGATTTTTCTCAACCAGGAAAACCTCGTACCCCACCTCGGCGGCTTCGAGAGCCGCGGTCAAGCCGCTGATCCCTCCGCCAACAACCATGATGCTTCCACTCGCAGGGGCTGCTCCGTTTTCTGTCATGCTGTCCTCCGTAATAGAAGAAGTTTGGGAATGAATCAAAAGATGAAAATTGAAACTTGAAACTTGAAACTTGTCAACGCTAAAGTCAGGTATTTCAAGTTTCAAGTTTCAAGTTTCAAGCACTTTCCAGCACTTTCCAGCAGTTATTCAATAAAAACCTCCAGGCGTCTCACGACGCCTGGAGGTTTGGTTATTCAGTACCTATACCCAATACGGCCTCCGATTAATCAGGGATGATCTTGATGTAGTCTTTCTTGAAGACATCCCATTTGCCGGAATCCGGATCGTACTTGGAATTGACGAAGCAGAACCAATTCTCGTCATCCTGTCCCGGATAGTCGGCCTGATAATAGAAGCCGGGGTAACGGGTTTCCTTGCGGAACTGGATGTGACGCAGGTGGGCTTCCACCGTCCAGATACGGTGCTGGATTTCCCAGGCACGCATCAATTCGTGCAGATCGCCGGCCGCCAGCTTCTCGCAATCTTCGCGCATGGTGGCCAGCAGATCCATGACGACTTCCAGGTTCTTGCTGGTGGTCAGGTAGTAGGTTGCCGTCCCGCCGCCGTATTCATGGGTGGCCTTCATCAACCGGTACATCATGCCGTTGGGCTTGAGGTAGTTGGGATTGATGTCGATGGAGGTTGAGAATTTGCTGTGTTCCAGGAGGGTCCGCACCGGTTTGTAGATCAGGTCGACCAGTTCTTCCTTGGACTGTTTCAGGGTCGGCTTGTAGTCGGCGTGATCCTTGGCATAGCGAACCATCTGCTTGGCCGCAATCCGTCCCTCGGCATGGGAGCCGGAGGAGAACTTGTGGCCGGAGCAACCGACACCGTCGCCTGAGGTAAACAGGCCGTTGACCGTGGTCATGCGGTTGTAAACCTTGCCGTTGTCGGCCTTGATCTTGTAAGCATCCGGCACCCAGTCATAGTCCGGGCCCGATACCCAAAGACCGCAGCAGCCCGAGTGCGAACCCAGCAGATACGGCTCGGTGGGCATGACTTCGGAGTTCTTCTTTTCCGGCTCGGTGTTGGTGGCACACCACAGGTTGGCCTGGCCGCAGGTCATGTCGAGGAAATCTTCCCAAGCTTCGGATTCGAGGTGCTTGAGTTCTTTCTTGTCCATGGTCTTCCCGAGTTCAGCCAGTGCGCTAACCGTGTCCATGATGATCGGGCCGCGGCCCTCTTTCATTTCGAAGAGCATCAAGTGGTTCCGCAGACAGGTCGGAGTGATGGCGGCGGTTCCATAAGGCGCATACTTCTGCAGCTCGGCTTTGGCGGCGTCGCTGGCGGCAAAGTTTTCGCCCAGACCGTTAAGCGTCTTGGCCTTGAACAGCAGGAACCAGGCCCCGACCGGACCGTAACCGTCTTTGAAACGAGCCGGGGTGAACCGGTTTTCCATCATCGACAGCTCGGCACCGACGCGCATGAGCATGGTGTAAGTGGAGCCGGAGTTCCATACCGGATACCAGGCCCGGCCTTTGCCTTCGCCCATCGAACGCGGCTGATAGATGTTGACCGCGCCGCCGCAGGCGACCATCATGGTCTTGCATTTGATGATGAAGACTTTGTTCTCGCGGACGGAGAACCCGACCGCACCGGCGATCTGGTTGGGCTTATTGGCGTCCAGAAGCAGCTCGACGATAAAGACCCGTTCCAGAATGTTTTCGTCACCCAGAGCCAGTTTGGCGGCTTCGGCCACGATTCTCTTGTAGGACTCGCCGTTGATCATGATCTGCCATTTTCCGGTGCGGACCGGCTGGGCCCCGGCCTTCAGGGTCCCCATGGACAGGCCTTTTTTACCGTCCAGGTTCTTGCCTTCGGCGCTCTTTTTCCAGAGCGGCAGACCCCATTCCTCGAACAGATGGACCGAATCGTCCACATGACAGCCAAGGTCGAAGATCAAGTCTTCGCGGACGATGCCCATCAGGTCGTTGCGGACCATGCGGACGTAGTCCTCCGGCGAGTTGTCGCCGATGTAGGTGTTGATGGCGGAAAGCCCCTGGGCAACCGCGCCACTTCTTTCCATGGCGGCCTTGTCGACCAGCAGAACTGACTGGCCCTCATCCATCCACTTTTTAACTTCAAATGCCGAACCGCAGGCAGCCATGCCGCCGCCGACGATCAGAATGTCAACTTCGCGTTCTTCGACTTCAGGGTCCTTTACGGCCTTAAGTTCACCCAAAGGTTGGTTTGGTAATGCCATATTTCATCCTCCTTGATAGGAATTAGGTGTTGCTTCATGTGTCATTTTGCGAATGGAATCTGAAAAGTCAGCCCGTGCCTAAACGGTTTCCTTGGGCCTCGGAATTTCGTAGCCGTCTGCTTCCTGTGTGGCCAGCAGGCCGCTTTCGATATCCTTGCCTTTCATCTCCTTGTACGCATTGGCCGTACCTTCCGCAGTGGTCCGAATGGGGAACTTGAAGCGTTTGATGACGCCGTTTCTGAACTTGCAGGTCCACATGACATCCTCGGTCCCCAGCATCGGCATAACACTGCTTCCTAGCGGGACGAAATCGGCATAACCGCGAACTTCGATTGCCTGGGTGGGGCAGATCTTGACGCAGGAGAAACACTCCCAGCACTGGTCGGGCTCTTGGTTGTATGCTTTCATTGCATTCGGTTCCAACACCATCAGGTCGTTGGGGCAAATGTACATACAAGCAGTTTTATCACCGCCCTTGCAGCCGTCACATTTTTCATCAATTACAAAACTTGGCATTGACTATACCTCCTCGTTTGTTTTGGATCAATTTCCAACATGAAACATCCGCCAATATTCTGTCCTAAAAAAAACCGGTCCTTAACACCCCCCTTCTTCTATTCGGCCAAAAGTTCTCGGACCATTTTGGCGCGTCTTGATTTTATAACACGGCGTGAATACCGTTTTCGCTTGTGATCAAACCGGAACAGCCGGTATCGGAGAAAGGACGCTCAGGCAAAATATATCTTATAAAATCAACAATATATGGCCTCAGCAAAGTAGAATGTTTATCATCCAACATTTTTCTTGTCAAGAACTTTCGCGCAATCAAATGTTAAAATAATTAAGCCTTTAAACGCCGCCGCAAGATGTTTCAACATATAGTCGGCCGAGTTTAAAACAGCACTACATCTTGTATAAAAAGCGCAAAAGGCCCTCATTTAAACGGTCCAACGGTTCGGCCGCCGGCCGCCATCGAAACAACAGGGTTCAGGCGGGTTGCGGGTTACGGGTTACAGGTTTCAAGTTTCTAATTGCGGGTTATGAGTTTCGAGTTTCAAGTTTCTAGTTGCGGGTTATGAGTTTCGAGTTTCAAGTTTCTAGTTTCTAATTGCGGGTTACGGGTTACGGGTTGCGGGTTCTGAGTTTCGAGTTTCGAGTTTCCAGTTTCCAGTTTCTATTTGCCGGTTGCCGATCTGGGCCGGCCGTGTTACAGGTAGCGCTAAAAGAGAGTCGGCGAATCATTATGAACGCTAACATCATACCGTTGACCGGTGAGACGGCATTCTCATTCGACTGCTCGCCAGCGGTGCCGTGCTTCAACGCGTGCTGCCGCGATTTGAACCAGGCCTTGTCCCCTTATGACATCCTGCGGCTGAAAAACAGGTTGGGGCTCTCT
>JBDNAO010000287.1:0-3778 GCA_039768375.1 Desulfobacterales bacterium
AAAATTAATTTCAATCCATGACAAAGCCAAATCTGCCGTGAGGCAGAGACGGAAAGCCACAGGCCTATAATTAGGCAGCTGGGTTGCCACGGGATGATGTGTGAAGCCGAGTTGCCGTAGTGGTAGCTCGGCTTTTGCTGTCTAATGGAGGGGTAAATAAACGGGAATCTCATCGAGAATACGCAGCAGGTATTCAGCTTGAAAAGCCATTATCGAAAAAAAAGATATCTACTCTGTTGATACTGGGAGGTAATATCGAAAAATGATCATTACATTAAACAAAAATTTCGGTTTGCTACTATCGATTGTGTGTGTCCTCGGCTTGGTTGCATGCGGAGGAGGAGGCGTTGGTGGTGGTGGGGTGGGGGGGGACGTCATGCCTGTAGAGCCTACCGGGTTAACTTATGCAGGTGTAACCTCTCCGGCCGTAATTGATTCGAACAATGCAGCCGAGCTTGCCAGCGATGCCTTCATCGGGGGAGAGACCGGGTCTAATCTGGGAATGTACAGTTCGGTTGCGGACGCTCAATCGACTATCGAGAGAAAAATAAAGCTGTATGAAGTCGTTCAAACCTTTAATGGCGTTTTACACAAAATCGATTTCAATAGCCATCGTGGGGATTTACTTTCCGTCAAAACGGAACAAGAAACCGTCCTTGGCAACTGCGGTGGTGTAGCAAGTTATACTTTAGAAATGGATGATTCAAACGGTTCCTTTACAGGTTCGATGTCCTTCAACGATTATTGCAATGGGAATACAGTCATCTCCGGAACTGCCGGCTTTTATGGTCAGGTCACTGTTGACGCCAGTGATTTTCTTGACTTCAATCTCTCCATCGACATGGTCAACTTAACATCAGGCGATCAATCATATGTGATAGACGGTGATGTCTTAGTTGATGTGTCAGGACCTTCATCTACAGCATCGGTCGACATGTTGATGGAAGACAGTTCCGGGGAAGTATTCTGGGTCAAGGGCTATACGCTGACCATTTTCGAAGGCGTCGATTACGCTGACGTCGAGGTGTCAGGAAGATTCTATCATCCGACTTATGGCTTCGTCGATCTGTCCACGATACTCCCCGTACGTATCTTCGACATTGACCAGTGGCCTTCATTCGGAGAGCTGCAGATCGTTGGTGAAGACGGCACAAAAGCTCGATTGCTTGTATTTGATAAAAATTCATGCCGGATTATTGCCGATACGTATGGAGATGATATTTATAATTACGAGTCGGACTATATGAGCTGGAGTGAACTGTAGACATCAGAAGTTTCAGCTCAAAATCGCAAAAATATTTAATTCCTTTGGGTGACTCAAACGATGGGCCATCCAATGCATTTTTGGTTCTGTCACTACAGTGTTACAAAAAAAAGTTCACAGACAGTTATCTCGCTTATTCAACCTTCAGTTAGCCTCACACCGAGCCCTATTTTTTCGTCCACAATTTTTACAACGGCCAGGGTAACGTCGTCTTCCTGCCTGGCGGATCCCCGGAAATCTTTTAAGGCTGTCATGATGGCCTGAATCAATCTTTCGGAAGAATAGGCGGCATGCTCACGAATAAGAGCGGCAAGCCGCGTTTTGCCGAACATCCGGCCGGAATCATCGCGGGTTTCCCAAATCCCATCGGTTCCAATCAGAAGGATCTGGCCCGCCGACCCAATATTTGGCCGTTTTTATCGAGCAGATCCGATACCAGCGATACCGTTTTATTCTTTATGAGGGCATCGAACCTCGGGGTCGTGATGTCGCCTATGCGGGCCCGGCGGAAACGCTGCATGCGCCTCATCATTTCGGCCCTATCACCCCGGCTGCCCCCCATGCCCGGGCCCATGGCGGATCCGGGTCCCAGCATGCCCGGCTTCGTTGGCATCGTGTCATTGGCGGTATTGTCCTGCCATGTCAAATCGAGCCGCACGACCCCTTCCTGGGCTTTCAACTGCTCGGTCACCCACTGGAAAATTATTTCAGGGTTGCTGCTTGCGGCGGCTTTATCCAGGGAATGAATCCAATTCCGGATGCGGCTGAGATGCATGTCCACCTGGTGGGCGCCGCGCTCTAGTTTCAGTACGGCGGCTTCCTGCCACTGCGAAAGTAGCGCGTCTCGGGCATAAATGAAGCTGGCATTTCCCATGCCGGCCAGCAGCAGGGCCACCGGCAAAATCATAAATAGCGAAAGACGCTGCTGCAAGCTCTTTGGACGTATCATGCTGAAGTCCTGCAACTTTTGGTTAAGTCTTCTTAGAATTAAGCGATTCTGCAGAAATGAGAACTTCCAGTCAACATACTTAACACTGTATCGATTTTCAAGTTATGTACCGAAGAACACTCGGTTTGGGTCTCTGATATAGGCTTTGAGATAAAGTTTTTGGCAAGGCCAGTGGGAGAAGGCTGTATTGTAATACGCCGCCGACTGATAACGCAGTCCATAACCTGTATCTTAAAGCTTATAGAAGGCATCCGAGACGTCGGAGCAAATAGACCCTGTCGTCGTTGCCGAAATCATGTTGTATTTGATATTGATCTAAAAAAATTGACTTCCGCTCGTTGTCTTTATATAGATTAATTTTTAGCACTTCGTACCGACCCGCGCAGCAACCGGCAGAACAACGGTAAACCGGGATAACGGTTGACCGGAGGCTTAGGGCTCATTCAAAAATAACATACCATTTTGGATGGCGATGCATCCCGTCCGGCTGCGTTACGAAAACTCGGAATATCCAGATATTCCTGCGTTTTCGCGCCTTGTCGGCCGGGCGCCTCATCGCCCAAAGTTGCCAACTTATTTTTTCGTGAGCCCTTATATAATCAGAAATTCGTAATCAAAAGGAGTCTATGATGGCCGAACATCCAAATTTGAAAAAATGGCAGGACCTCGCTTCCAAACAGATGAAGGGAAAACCCGTCGAAAGCCTGAACTGGAAGACCCCGGAAGGTATAACCGTCGAACCGCTTTACACGGCCGAGGAGATCGCCGATCTGCCGCAGGCCAACACCCTGCCGGGCTTTCCGCCCTATGTGCGCGGCCCCATGGCGACCATGTACGCCGGTCGACCCTGGACGATCCGTCAGTATGCCGGGTTCTCCACGGCCAAAGAATCCAACGCGTTTTATCGCCGAAACCTGGCCGCCGGACAAAAAGGGCTTTCAGTGGCCTTCGACCTGCCGACCCATCGCGGCTACGACTCGGACCACCCACGGGTGGTCGGCGACGTCGGCAAAGCCGGTGTGGCGATTGACTCGGTGGAGGACATGAAAATCCTGTTCGATCAGATCCCGCTCGACCTGATGAGCGTCTCCATGACCATGAATGGCGCGGTCCTGCCGATCCTGGCCGGTTACATCGTGGCTGCAGAAGAGCAAGGCGTCAAGCAGGAGCAACTGACTGGGACGATTCAAAACGACATCCTCAAGGAATACCTGACCCGCAACACCTATATCTGTCCGCCGGAGCCGTCCATGCGGATCGTCTCCGACATCATCGCCTACTGTTCGCAACACATGCCCAAGTTCAACACCGTCAGCATCAGCGGCTACCACATGATGGAAGCCGGGGCCGACTCGGTCCTCCAGTGTGCCTTCACCCTGGCCGACGGTTTGGAATACGTGCGTGCGGCGCTAAAAGCCGGCCTCGATATCGACACCTTTGCACCGCGTCTCTCGTTCTTCTTCGGGGTCGGGATGAATTTCTTCATGGAGATCGCCATGCTCAGGGCGGCGCGCTACCTGTGGCACGACCGCATCAGTCGGTTCAATCCCAAGAACCCGCGCTCC
>JBDNAO010000288.1:0-5878 GCA_039768375.1 Desulfobacterales bacterium
GATCTCTGCCCGCGCTATGCAGCCAGACTGTTGTCCGGCGTCACCGTCGCTCCTTCACCATTTTGGCTGCAGGATCGTCTCCTGTCGATCGGCCTGAAACCCATCAACAACATCGTCGATGTCACCAATTTTGTGCTCATGGAACTCGGCCAACCGCTGCATGCCTTCGATTTCGACCGCCTGGCCGGTCATCGGATCGTGGTGCGGACAGCCGCGGCGGGAGAGGTCTTCACGACCCTGGATCAAAAGGAGCGGCAGTTGTCGCAGGACATGCTCATGATCTGCGATGCCGAGAGTCCGGTGGCCATCGGCGGGGTCATGGGGGGGCACAACTCGGAAATCGAGCCGACCACCACGCGCGTCTTGATCGAAAGCGCGTACTTTAACCCGTCCAGTATCCGAAAGACGGCCAAGCAACTCGGACTGAACACCGAGGCGTCCTTCCGCTTCGAACGCGGCGTCGATCCTCACGGAACACTAGCGGCTCTTAATCGCGCCGCACAGCTCATGTCCGAAATTTCAGGCGCAACCCTAGTCGACGGCCTCATTGACGCTCATCCAAAACCGGTTGATGTCCCTGTCATCTCCCTGGGTGTCTCGCAAACGAACCGACTGCTGGGAACCGATTTCTCGGCCCCGACGATCGCTTCTCTGCTGCAGTCGATCGAATTTGATGTAACAACGGAAAACAACCATCGATTGACGGTAACCCCGCCCAGCTTCAGGGTCGATGTCGGCCGTCCCGAAGACCTGATGGAAGAGGTTGCCCGACTCTCGGGATACAACAACATCCCGCTGACCTATCCAGCCGTGCCCGTCAGAGGGCGACCTCTATTAAAAACGAGGGCATCGCGCAACCGGATCAAACAGCTGATGGTCGGCTGCGGCTTTAACGAAATCGTCACCTACAGTTTTATCGGCTCCGGTGACGGCGATCGACTCGGGTTGAAAAGCGACGATTCCCGGCGCCAAACGGTGGCCATCATGAATCCGTTGACCGAGGAGCAGGCCGTTATGCGGACCTCACTGGTTCCCGGTCTGCTGCAAACCTTGCAACTCAACCTTGCCAGACAGGAAAGAAACCTGAAACTGTTTGAAATCGGCAAAACCTTCTTCGCCACCGAACCCGACGAGCTTCCGGAAGAAATCGAAATGCTGGCCGGGCTTTGGAGCGGTTCACGGTTTTCACCGTCTTGGCACACCAGTGAAGTGGACACCGATTTCTTCGATTTGAAGGGTGTCGTCGAATCGCTGCTGCAGCAGTTGGACGTTCAGCAAGTCGACTTTACCCGTCTACCGGATGATGACTGCACCTACACCCGGCCCGGTGTCAGCGCCCGCATTCGGACACAAGAAAGGGAAATCGGTCTGTTGGGTGAAATCCACCCCCAGGCCCTGCGCAGATTCGACTTGAAGCGAACGGCCTATATTTTCGAGCTGAATATTGACCGACTGCTGCCGCTGATCCCCGACACGAAATCATCCCGGCCGATTCCCAAATTTCCGGTAGTCACCCGAGATGTCACCCTTATTGTCGACCGCCGTATCGAATCCGGTAAAATTCTCCAGTGCGTTGACCAAATGAACGAGGAATTGATCGAAGCCCTGCAGCTCTTTGATGTTTTCGAAGGCAAACCGATTCCTAAAGGACGCAAGAGCATCTCATTCAGAATCGTCTATCGCTCCTCGACGCGAACCCTTGAGGACGAAGAAATAAACCGGTTGCATCAGAAGATAACCGGACAACTGCTGGAAGAGTTCAAGGCTTCTCTACCGGCCTGATATCGCTGAGGTACTCGTTAAGCTCTGCCACACACAAACCTAGTGTTGTGTCATTGTTGAAGTGTCTCGACTGCCTTGAGCGACGCAATTGAATGCATATAAGGTTCCCGGTTCAAGCCCGCCCTGGCGCGACGGGACGTGGCTACGAATTTGTTTGCATATTTTATAGACGTTGCTTTCCATCACCACATCTTTCCAAGCCAAGTCTGGGCCAGGGGTTCGACGTTCAGGGTTGAGGGATGAAAGCAATTTGAGGTTTCAGTTGTCAGGTGTCGGCTATTTAAAATCGCAAATAACAAACAAATCACAATGACCAAAATTTGAAATTCCAAACTATTGGTATTTGATTTTATTTGAGATTTGGATATTGTAATTTGGAATTTATTTGTATTTTGGTATTTGGCATTATCTTAGGCGGGCGGGTAAGCCCTGAAATCTGAAACCTAAACCAACACTGCCGATGACAATGCAAGAAAAAACGCAATTGCCGGACAAACTCTACTTCAAGATCGGAGAAGTGAGCAAGATCGCCAACCTGCCGACCTATGTGCTCAGATTCTGGGAAAACGAATTTTCCTGCATCCGTCCCAAACGCACCAGTTCGGGCCAACGTCTTTACCGCCGCGCCGATGTCGAAACAGTTCTGAAAATTCGCCATCTTCTGCACGAAAGAAAGTTCACGATCGAAGGCGCCCGCCAGTTTCTCGCGACGCAAAAAAACGACAAACCGGTCGCTGCGTCACCTCTGAGCACTAAAGAATTGAAGGACGAACTGGAGAGTATCCGCAAGTTGCTGGAAGACAGCTGAGCGGAAAATATCGGCCAGCCGCGCGGAATCACCTTGCGACCCAACCGAACCCGCCGCACAACTCCCCTGCCGGCTTTCTAAATACTTTTAGTGGCAGGCGCCGTGCCGGAAAACGGGGACGGATGGGATCGTTCGCCCTCCCGGCCGGCGGTTATTCCCAAGCGGGGGGAAAGTTCTCTTACAACGGTAAACGCTCGAATGGGATTGAATTTTCCTTTGGCCCGCACTGCTTCGATTTCGACCAGCTCGAAATCGTCCTCGACGCAGTTGCGCGAGTTTTCGGAGATGATAATCTGTCCTGCTTTGGCGGCGGCGCACAAACGGGAGGCGGTGTTGACGGTATCACCGATGACCGAGTAACTCATGGTCTGAGACGAACCGATATAGCCGGCCACCAGCGTTCCGGTATTGATACCGATGCCGATATTGATGGCCGGTTTGTTGTCGGCCTGACGGTTTCGATTGAATTTTTCCAGCTCGGCCTGAATCGCGAGCGCTGCGCGCACCGCCCGCGCCGGATCGTCGCCATGGGCAATCGGTGCACCCCAGATCACCATAATTTCATCTCCCATGAATTTGTCGACCGTCCCTTCGTAACGGAACACGACCGCCACTACGATTTCGAAGTATTCGTTGAGCATTTGAAGAACTTCGTCGGGCGGCGTCCTCTCACTCATTGAGGTAAACCCGCGGATGTCGACGAACATGACGGTCGCCACCCTTGAGACGCCGCCCTTTTCGACCCTGAGCTGTCCCGAAACCACCATTTCGGCCAGATCGGGTGAGAGCAGCCGTTGGAACCGCTCACGGGTCAGGCGGTCCCTTTCCAGTTCTTTGGCCACTTCGCGCCGTTCGTTTATGGTATACTGCGCGTGGGAGCCGAATATGACAAACAGGCACAGGACGATCAGCCGCGTCCAGATATCCCGCATGTCCGCCCCGAGAATCCGGTGCAGAACAGGGCCTTCCGTCGACAGAAAAATGGCCACGATCGAGTCCAGCAACCAGTATACCGCTGCGATGCCGCAACCGATCAAGACCATCTGATCAGTGAAATAGACCCGATTTTTGGGTTTTTCCTCCATTTTTCGGCCTGTCTTCTCGGCGACGCTTTTACGCACGGGTAGGCTGGGAGCCATATCGGTGATCCCGATAGGCGACCGGTCGGTAGACATTCGTTGATATCCTACCAGAGGCCGTCAAAATAGTCCAGACGCTTCAAAAATAATCGATGAAAATTATTGACAAAGTATCAAATGTATCCTAATTAGATGCTGCCGTAAGCGGGCATAGCTCAGTTGGTAGAGTACAAGCTTCCCAAGCTTGGTGTCGCGAGTTCGAATCTCGTTGCCCGCTCCAATTCTTCTCCGCCTTTCCTTCGTAGAAGGCTGAGTGAGGGTAGAACCAGAATCAAGTGGTTCATCGTCTTATTAAAGGTTAATATAATGAATCGGTAATATTAACACTCTCAAAGACACACTCGGAGTTGAAGAAACGGGCGGATGCCCGTTTTTTGCGTTTATAGGGGCCAAACAAAAAAGGTGAGAAAAGAACAGAACCGACATAAGAACCGGAGCGATCGGACACCAGTCGCTCCAGCCGTGCAAACCCGCTCGGAGCGGATCGCTCGGCAGGTATTCGCAATCGCTGAGCCGCTCTGTGAATCGGAAGGTGTCGAACTGGTCTTTGTTGAGTTTCATTCGGAAACCAGCGGCAGGGTTCTGCGGCTCTTTGTCGACAAACCCGGCGGCATCACTCTGGATGACTGTGCTGCCGTCAGCCGTCAGCTCACCGATGTCCTGGATGTAAGCTTGGAGGAGGTGGGCCCATACAGTCTCGAGGTCTCGTCCCCGGGACCCGAGCGGCCGATCGGAAAAGTAGACGATTTCAACCGTTTCAAAGGCAAAAAGATCAGAGTTCAGACATCGTGGCCGATCGACGGTCGGAAAAATTTTACCGGTATTCTGGCGGGTTTTTTAGACGGACGGGTCAACCTAACGATTGATAAGGAAACAGTCGCCATACCGCACACCGCAATAAAGAAGGCGCGACTGATCAATCACGGAGATTAGCGATGCACATGTCAGACATTAAACGGGTTGTTGAACAGGTCAGCAAAGACAAGGGGATTTCGCGCGAAGTCCTCATCAAGGCCCTCGAGGAAGCCCTAAAATCAGCCGCCCGCAAAAAATTCGGCAATAAAATGGAAATCGAGGTTCAATACAACGAGGAAGTCGGCGAAATCGAGGTATTTCAATTCAAGGAGGTCGCCGAGGTCATCACGGAACCGGCACTGGAGATCAGCCTTGAAGAGGGTCGCAAGCTCGACCCGGATTGTGAAATCGGTGACAGCCTCGGCACCAAAATGGACACCTCGACTTTCGGCCGGATAGCGGCCCAATCTGCCAAACAGGTTATTATTCAAAAGATAAAGGATGCCGAAAAAGATGCGGTCTTCGCCAGTTTCATCGACCGCAAGGGAGAAGTTCTCAACGGAATCGTCCAGCGCATCGACCGGGGAGACATCATCGTCAATCTGGGTCAGACCGAAGGGATTGTGCCGGTTCGCGAACAGGTCCCCAGGGAGGGTTACCGCCGCGGCGACCGGGTCCGGGCCTTGATTTTGGAGGTCCTGCACGAGAGCCGCGGTCCGCAGATTATCTTGTCGCGTACGCATGTCGATTTTCTGATCAACCTGTTTAAAATGGAAGTGCCGGAGATCAGCGAAGGTATCGTCAAAATCATGGGGGCGGCCCGCGAACCCGGTGTGCGGGCCAAAATAGCCGTCGCCTCCAGCAATGCCGATATCGATCCGGTGGGTGCCTGCGTCGGAATGAAGGGTAGCCGCGTGCAAAATGTGGTCCAAGAACTGCGGGGAGAAAAGATCGACATCATTTCGTGGCACGTTGACCCTGCCAGATATGTGTGCAATGCTCTGGCCCCGGCAGAGATCTCGCGCGTGATCATCGACGAGGCCAATCGCACCATGGAGGTCATCGTTCCGGATGAATTTCTTTCGATCGCCATCGGCAAACGTGGCCAAAATGTCCGTCTGGCTTCCAGACTTGCCGGATGGCACCTGGACGTCAAGAGTGAAACCAAATACAGCGAAGCAATGCGCAGCGGCTACGATTCTTTGCTCGCATTGACCGGCGTCGGCATCAGCCTGGCTGATGCCCTGTATGAAAAAGGGTTTTTCTCTGCTGAAGAAATCAGCAAGGCGACCGTGGAAGACCTGATCCAGATCAAGGGTATCGGGGAAGAAAGTGCAATAAAATTGATCGATGC
>JBDNAO010000289.1:0-11983 GCA_039768375.1 Desulfobacterales bacterium
ATACGGAAACCGGATGACCGTTCGTGGTGCCACCGTCAACCGAGATCGCCTACAAAAGAAAGTCGCTATCTTTGCACTGCCACTCAAACGTACTGCATTTGGATGGCAGTCTTTTCTGGTGAAAATTAGGAGAAAAAGAGGGCTCATTTTGGATCCGGTTTTTTCGGACCCGACATTTTTTCTTGTAAAAACAGTATAATTTTGGTAGCGAAGCATGGAAATTTTTTGTATAATGACGTCAAAAATAAACGCACCCAACCCGCGGGTGCCCATTGAGGTTGTATGAATCTCTTTCTTGACAGCATCTTAGGTATTTTCTCGAACGATCTGGCCATTGATTTGGGCACCGCCAACACACTGGTGTACGTCAAAGGGAAGGGTATCGTTTTAGACGAACCGTCGGTTGTGGCCGTCAGCATGGACGGTCGTTCCAAAAGCCGGGTCTTGGCCGTCGGAGGTGAGGCCAAGCACATGCTGGGACGGACGCCCGGCAGCATCGTTGCCATCCGACCGCTGCGCGACGGCGTCATCGCCGATTTCGAGGTGACCGAAGCCATGCTGCGGCACTTCATTCAAAAAGTGCACAACCGCCGGTCGTTCGTACGCCCGCGCATCATCATCGCCGTGCCGTCCGGTATCACTCAGGTTGAGAAAAGGGCGGTCAGGGAGTCGGCCGAATCGGCCGGGGCCCGGGAGGTTTTCCTTATCGAAGAGCCGATGGCTGCCGCCATCGGGGCGAATCTGCCGATCACCGAACCGACCTGCAACATGGTGGTCGATATCGGCGGCGGCACGACCGAAGTGGCCGTTATCTCGCTGGCCGGTATCGTGTACAGCCGGTCCGTGCGTGTGGCGGGCGATAAAATGGACGAGGCGATCATTCAATACATCAAGCGCAAGTACAACCTTCTGATCGGCGAACGCACTGCTGAGATCATCAAGACCACCATCGGCAACGCCTATCCCAATCCCCAGGATCTCGAAACCATCGAAGTCAAAGGCCGCGACCTGGCTTCCGGTATACCCAAAATCCTCTCGATCGACTCGGAGGAGATTCGCGTGGCTATTTCCGAGCAGATCGATACCATCGTGGAAACGGTCAAAATCGCGCTGGAACAGACTCCTCCGGAACTGTCCGCCGATATCGTCGATCGCGGCATCGTCTTGACCGGCGGCGGCGCTTTGCTTAAAAATCTCGACAAATTGCTCAGAGAGGAAACCAGCCTTCCGATAACGGTTACCGAAAATCCATTATCTACGGTCGCGCTCGGCGCCGGAAGAGCACTCGACAGCCTCGAAATACTTAAACGTGTCTTGATAAACTAGGTTCATGTTTTCAAAAAGAATGTTGGTGATCGTTGGCGTCTTTTTCCTGGTCGTCGCCAACATCGTGATCCTGTTTATATCCAGCAGCCGACTCCCTTCCTATGGTGTCGGGCGCGTCGCGCTCTATTTGGTTGCTCCGATTCAGGACGTCGTTTCAAACACAATTAACGTGGCCCGCAACGCCTGGCAGGCTTATTTTATGCTGGTTTCAACGGCCCAGGAAAACGCCCGAATGAAAAAGGAGCTGCAGCAGGCGAATGCTCGCAACAGCCAGTGGCGCGAAACGGAGCTTACCAACATTCGGCTCCGCCGGCTGCTCGATTTCAAGATATCACTGGAGAGCCCGTCCGTGGCGACTGAGGTTATCGGTATGGATCCGTCGCCCTGGTACCGGGCCGTCATCATCAATAAAGGCAGCAACGACGGCGTCCGCAAGGGGCTTCCGGTCGGAATTCCCGAAGGCATCGCCGGTCAGGTGATCGACGTTTCGGCGGCTTATGCCAAGGTGATGTTAATCACCGACCGCAACAGCGCTGTGGATGCCTTGGTCCAGCGCACCCGCGCCCGCGGCATCATCAAGGGTGAATCCACGAGCAGCTGCGTGTTTCAGTACGCCCTGCGCAAGGATGAGGTCAATATCGGCGACAAGATTGTCGCATCGGGACTCGACGGGGTTTTCCCGAAGGGAATGCCCATTGGTGAGGTTTCGGGGGTGATCAGACGGGCGGCGGGCATCTTTCAGGAAGTCAGCGTGACCCCCTATGTCGATTTCGAAAAAATCGAGGAAATGCTGGTCTTTCTCACTCCGGTGCTGGACCAGCTTGCGAACCCGCAATGACCTATGTTTTTTACATCTTTACCAGCCTGTTCCTGATCGTGCTTCAGACCGTCATCCTGCCTGATCTGCCGGTCCTCAACAGCGTCTTCGATTTGACGGCGATGTTCGTGATCTATCTGGGCTTGCTGCGCAGTGTGCGGGAAGGCTTTCCGATTGTGCTTCTGCTCGGGGTGATCATGGACAATCTTTCCGGCGCTCCGTTCATGGTCTTTATCACCACTTATTTCTGGCTGTATGTCGGCGTGCGCTGGCTCTCACGGATTCTGCAGGTCGGGATGCGCTTCCGGCTGGCGTTCATCATCGGAGCGGGCATCCTCTTGGAAAACCTGATATTCATATTGGCTTTCGGTGGGGTCGATGCTCTCAGACAGATGTCGTCGACCGCCGTGGGAACGATTTTTCCGCGTTTGCTCTGGGCCCTTATTTTCGGGCCGATTCTGATTCTGATACTCGAGCACATGCATCGGATATGGGATCGTTGGGTGCAAACTTTCCTGGTTCGCAGGTCAGATTCAATCAACCACCGGGCGGTCAGGTGACCGGGAGGCGGTCCCGCGGCCCGCAGCAGTCACCCGAAAGACGCTGACCGATGACGCGATCCGAAGGACTTTTTGCCACCGTTACCGGATTTTTCCTCAGGAAATCCACGTTTTGGAAAAGTATCTAAAAACCGCCGATACCGACTGGTACAAACAACGCATTATCGGCGTCATCCTGGTGGTGGTCACCTGTATGACCGTTCTTTTCGTGCGCCTTTTTTTTCTGCAGGTGATAAAGGGCGAAGAATACCGGCGCCTTTCGGAAAACAACAGCATCCGTTTGCAGCGCATCGAACCTTTCAGGGGAATTATTCTCGACCGTAACGGAAAAATGCTGGTCGACAACCGGCCTTCCTACGATCTGAGCATCATTCCCAGAGACGCCAAGCCGGTGGATGAAACGCTGGCGCGATTGTCGACCTATATCAAGGTACCGGCCGAGGAACTCAATAAACAAATCCAGAGTCAGAAGGGTGCACTGCCCTACAAACCCGTTCCGTTGATTCAGGATATCGGCCGGGATAACCTGGCCTTGGTCGAAGTGCACCGCTACGACCTACCCGGCATTGATGTCAACGTCAAACCGCTTAGACACTACCTGAACCATCAGAGTGCCTCTCATCTGCTGGGATATCTTGGTGAGATCAGTCCCCGCGAGTTGAACAGCGGCCGGTATGCAGACCTCAGGAGCGGCGATCTGATCGGCAAGAACGGCATCGAAAAGGTCTTCGATAATTACCTGAGGGGCAATAGCGGCGGCCGCCAGGTCGAAGTCAATGCCACCGGCCAGGTCGTAAGGGTCCTGGATACCGTTCCCGCTTCCCCCGGTTACAACATTTATCTGGCCATCGACTCGGATCTTCAGAAAAAGACCGAAGAGTTGCTGGAAGGCGTCACCGGCGCGGCGGTTGCCGTCGAACCGTCAACCGGCCAGGTTATAGCCCTTGTCAGCAGCCCCACTTTCGACCAGAATGCCTTCGTCAGCGGATTGTCGCACGAACAGTGGCAGGATTTCATTTCCGATCCCGCCAAACCACTGACCAATCGCGCCGTTCAGGGTGAATATCCCCCGGCTTCGACCTACAAGATCTTGACCGCCATAGCCGGCCTCGAAGAGGGGGCTATCAACGAGAAAACTGTCTTCTGCTGCCCTGGTTCATACCGCTTCAGAGGCCGCGATTACCGCTGCTGGAAAAGAGGCGGGCACGGATGCCTCAATATCGTTCAGGCGATTGCGCAGTCCTGCGACGTGTTTTTTTATCAGGTTGGGCTGGCCGTGGGCGTTGATCGGCTGGCCTGGTACGCCAAAGCGGCCGGACTCGGCGTGCCGACCGGCATCGATCTGAGCCACGAGGCGAAAGGATTGGTTCCGACCGCGGCCTGGAAAAAGCGTCGCACCGGTGTCGAGTGGCAGGAGGGCGAGACGCTGTCGATTGCTATCGGGCAGGGGTTTAACCTTGTCACACCGCTGCAAATGGCGGTCATGACCGCTGCGATCGCCAATGGCGGAAAGAGATACCAGCCGCAGATTCTGACGAGCGTCGTATCGGCGGACGGGCAGACCGTCAAGGCGGTTGACCCGGTTGTCATCGGCCGGCTGCCGATCAGCGACGGGACCCTGGCCATCGTGAAAAAGGGATTGCGGGAAGTGGTCAACGGTGAGAGGGGAACCGCCAAGGGCGCGCGCCTATTCGATTTACCGATCAGTGGTAAAACCGGCACGGCTCAAGTCGTCGGCCGTAAGGAAGAAGAGGTTGAGGACCCGCCGCCGACCCCCGACCACCTGAAGGACCACGCATGGTTTGTCGCCTTTGCGCCATCCGATGTTCCGAAAATTGCGATTGCGGTCGTCGTCGAGCACGGGGAACACGGATCCGGGGCCGGTGCGCCGATCGCCCGGGAAATGATCAAGACCTATCTGCTTCGAGACCGGTTGAAACAAGCGCCGCAAATAGTGGCCGAGCGCAAGACGACCGGTTCGGACTGAGTTTGCGGTGAACGCCGTCCATGAGAAAGCGGGACGCAGGGGATCGACGCGTTTAAGCCGAGTCGACGCGCAGACAGCGTCATTCGAAATGAAACCGATACCCGAAGTTGAAATGGTGGACCATGTTTGACCGTAGATTTGTTCAATACTTCGATTGGGGCTTGCTCGGCCTCGCTATCGTGCTCGGTGGACTCGGGCTGACCACTCTCTACAGCGTGGTCACCGCCGACGCGATGACGCTCGAAAAAACACTTTACTTCAAACAAATGCTCTGGTTCTGCGGCGGCCTGGTCTTGATGGTCATCACCTGCCTGTTCAACTACAAACTGCTGGATCGATATGCCTTTGTGGTCTATATCTTTTGCCTGGCGATGCTGGTTGCCGTTTTGCTCTTCGGCAAATATGCCGGCGGCTCCAAGCGCTGGCTGGTGTTGGGCCCTGTCTCCGTGCAGCCGTCGGAAATGGCCAAACTCGCCATTATTATCGTTCTGGCACGCTACTATTCGAAAAATGCTTACACCCGTGGGTTCACCCTGCGCGACCTGTTCACCCCAGCGGTGCTGGTGCTGGCTCCCGCCGCTCTGATCATCAAACAGCCGGATCTAGGGACCGCCTTGCTGCTGGTCATCATCGCCGGTTCCATGACCCTGTTCGTCAAGATTGAAAAACGGTCGCTGCTGTCCGTGATCTTTGCCGGTTTGCTTGCCGTACCCATGGTCTGGTTTGTTTTGAAGGATTACCAGAAGCAGCGCATCCTCACATTTTTAAACCCGGATCGGGACCCCTTGGGCGCGGGATACCACATCATCCAATCGAAGATCGCCATCGGGTCTGGGATGTTGGTTGGTAAGGGCTATTTGAAGGGCACGCAGAACGCGCTTTCCTTTCTGCCTGAACAGCACACCGACTTCATCTTTTCTGTTTTCGCGGAGGAATGGGGATTTGTCGGATGTGCGATCCTGGTCCTCGTTTTTCTGCTGCTGATCGTGTGGGGGTTGAACGTGGCCTACAGTTGTCGGGATCCATTCGGAAACATTCTGGCGGTGGGGATCTCGGCTATGATATTCTGGCAGGTGTTCGTTAATATCGGAATGGTCATGGGACTGATGCCGGTGGTCGGGGTCCCGTTGCCGTTTATCAGTTACGGCGGATCCTCGATTGCAACGATGATGGTTTCCATCGGACTGCTCATCAACGTCAGTATGCGGCGCTTCACTCTGGAATGACGGTGGCGTTCAGCCTTCACCATTTGGTCCGCATTCGGTTTGAATTGCGCGGACAGCAGGAATTCACATCCAAATAACCTTCAGGAGGAGACCGACTCATGCTAAAAAAAGGACCCAAAGCGGATTCGATATCAACGTTTTTAGGGCCCGATGCCAGTGTGGAAGGAGCGCTGATTTTTCAAGGCACCATCCGGCTCGACGGAACCATCAAGGGTAAGATCACCAGCAGCGGGGGCACGGTGATCGTCGGTGAGCAAGCCGTTGTCGATGCCGAAATCGCCGTCGGTACGGCCATCGTCATGGGAAAATTGAACGGCACCATCGCTGCCAGCGACCGTATCGAAATCTATCCTCCCGGCCGCATCACCGGCGACATTCAGGCTCCTGTGATCGCCATCGAAGAGGGCGGTCTTTTCAACGGTCATTGCACGATGACCCCGCGCACCGACTCCGTGAAAAAGGCCAAACCCATCCCGGAAAAAACAGCCTCCGACGCCAAGACGATCGCCAATTAAAATTTTTTAAAAAACCTTTGACAACCGTTTGTGGCGGATGGTATAGACCGCGCGAGTCGAAATGGTTTGTCGCAATTTCCTCAATGTTTAAACCGAATTACATCCTAATCTCGCTTCTGTGATGGAGGATCTCCCATGAAGTGTGCTGTATGTAACCAGAGGCTGCCTCTTATGTTACCGATCTCGGCGGCACTGCTGCTCCTTCTATCCATCGACTCGGTTTTTGCTGCGGAAGGCGGCGGTGGACTGACCGTCATTCCCGATTGGACCTTCCTGCTGCAGATGGCCAATTTCCTTTTTCTGATCTGGATCCTGAACCTGATTCTTTACAAACCGATTCGGAATGTCCTGAAACAGCGACAGCAAAAAGTATCGGGTCTCGAAGAAAGCATTACGGCGTGCCAGAAGGATGTTAAAGATAAAGAAGACGCCTTCATGGCGGCCATCCGAGATGCACGGGCCAAGGGGATGAAACAAAAAGAAGCCCTGATGGCCGAGGCGGCCGAAGAGGAAAAGCGGATTATCGCCAAAATCAACGAGACAGCTCAGGCAGACCTTGCCAAGGTTCGAGAAAAGATTGTCGAGGATGCCGAAGCGGTAAGAAATACCTTGATGCAGGAAATCGATAGTTTTGCCGAGGCGATCGGGCATAAAATTTTGGGGAGGGCGCTCTGATGAAATTTCCTGGTTTCAGTCGCAAAGGCCTTTTCGCCGCTCATCGAACAGCAGCAGTGCTGGCTGCCGCGGTGATGCTGTTTTGTTTTGCCGGCGTCGGGCTGTCATCCACCGGCGGTGAACAGGGAACCGAGCATGCGGCCGGTGGTGAGCAGGGCACCGAGCATGCGGCGCCGCCCGCCAAGGGGTGGCAGGCCACGGACACTTACAAGGTGATGAACTTCGCGGTTTTGGCTATTGCACTGGTCTTCCTGCTGCGCAAACCTGTAAAACAGGCACTCGCTGATCGGATTCAAAGCATCAAAAGCCAACTCAGCGAACTTGAGGCCCAGAAGACAGCCGCCGAAGCAGAGTTGGCCAAATACAATCAGAAGTTCCAGAAGCTGGACCAGGAAGCCGAAAAACTCATTGCTCAATACGTGCAGCAGGGCGAGGAAGCCAAGGCCAGAATCCTCAAAGAGGCCGAAACCGCGGCCGACAAACTTCAGGAACAAGCGCGCCGAAACATCGAAAACGAGTTCAAAAAAGCCCGCCAGGAGCTTCAAACCGATGTGCTCGAAAAGGCTCTGGTGAAGGCTGAAGAGATGGTCAAAGACAGAATTTCGGAAGGTGACCAGGAACGATTGGTGGATGACTATCTAGCGAAGGTGGTGGCATAATGAAAAATTTGGCGATCGCACGGCGTTATGCCAAGGCTCTGTTGCTTATCGGCAAAGAAGACGGACAGGCGGACGGCTACCGGGATGAACTTTCGGCGGTTGCGGGATTGATTGCCGAAGACAAAACTTTGGATCAAGCCCTGTCCAACCCCCTTTACGATGCCGAAGCCCGCAGAAAAGTCTTGACGAACGTGATCGAACGCTTGGGTCTTTCCCAGGTGATGTCGTCATTCCTGACGCTGCTGTTCGATAAGAGACGGATCGGTTTCATTGGTCAGATCAACCAGTTCTATCAGAAACTGGCCGATGAACTGAAAGGCGTTGCGCAAGCCAGCCTGATTTCGGCAACCGAGCTTTCTGCCGATACCGTTGAAAAGATTCGTGACGGCCTGTCCAGGCGGACGGGTAAAGATATCATTTTGAAGGTTGAACAGGATCCGAGCTTGATCGGGGGGCTCGTGACCCGGATCGATGACCTTGTTTTGGACGGAAGCATAAAGTCACAACTGATCAATATGAGAGAATCTTTAAAAAGGGGTGAGAGTGCCTAATGGAACTAAGAGCTGAAGAAATTAGTCAGATTATCAAAGAGCAGATTACCGATTATGACAAGAAGGTCGAACTCAGCGAAACCGGCGTGGTTCTGTCGGTCGGTGACGGTATCGCCCGGGTCTACGGTCTCGACAAGGTGATGGCCCTGGAACTGGTGGAATTTCCCGGCAATATCCTTGGGTTGGTTCTCAACCTTGAAGAAGACAACGTGGGTGTCGCGGTCATGGGTGAGGACATCCATATCAAAGAAGGCGACATGGTCAAGCGTACCGGCCAGATTGCTCAGGTGCCGGTCGGTGAAGCCGTTTTGGGCCGTGTTGTCTCGGCCGTCGGCGAACCCCTTGACGGCAAGGGGCCTATCGATGCCAAAGAGTTCCGCCGGGTCGAAATGGTTGCGCCGGGTGTTATCGCCAGAAAGAGTGTGCACGAACCGTGTTATACCGGTTTGAAGGCCATTGATGCCATGACCCCGGTGGGACGCGGCCAGCGAGAGTTGATCATCGGTGACCGCCAGATCGGCAAAACAGCTTGCGCGATCGACGCGATTCTGGCCCAAAAAGATACCGACGTCTACTGTATTTACGTCGCCTGCGGTCAGAAGAAATCGACAGTCGCTCAGGTCCACGCGATACTCGAAAAACACGGCGCCATGGAATACACCACCATTATTGCCGCTTGTGCCAGCGATCCGGCGACTCTGCAGTACGTCGCGCCTTATGCCGGCTGTGCAATGGGCGAATATTTCCGTGACACCAAGCGGCATGCGTTGATTATTTACGACGATCTTTCCAAACAGGCGGCCGCCTACCGCCAAGTTTCCCTGCTGCTCCGGCGACCGCCCGGACGCGAGGCCTACCCGGGCGATATTTTCTACAACCACTCACGCCTGCTCGAGCGTTCCGCCAAGTTGAACGACGAGCTGGGTGCCGGATCGCTGACGGCGCTGCCCATCATTGAAACCCAGGCCGGCGACGTTTCCGCTTACATTCCGACCAACGTGATTTCAATTACCGACGGGCAGATTTATCTGGAACCCGGCCTGTTCTTCGCCGGCGTTCGTCCGGCCATCAACGTCGGCCTCTCGGTCTCACGCGTCGGCGGTGCGGCCCAGGTGAAGGCCATGAAACAGGTGGCCGGCACCTTGCGGCTCGACATGGCCCAGTACCGCGAACTCGAAGCCTTTGCCGCGTTCGGCAGTGACCTGGACAAGGCCACTCAACAGCAGCTGACCCGGGGCGCCCGGTTGGTGACGATCCTCAAGCAGCCCCAGTACCAGCCGCTGCCCATGGAAAAACAGGTGAGCATCTTGTTTGCCGGCACAAGGGGTTTTCTGGACAAGTATCCCCTGGAAGTTCTGGCCAAATACGAAGCCGGCCTCTATCCCTTCATGGAAGAAAGATTTCCGAAGGTTTTCACCGATTTGAAGGAAAAGCAGGCCTTCGACGACGATCTGACCAACCAGATGACCGAAGCGTTGAAAGCCTACGACGAGGAATTCAAGGACACGATCAAGTAGAATTTCGAAACTGGAAACTTGAAACTGGAGAATTTGTAACTTGCTTTCAGCCTTGCCGATGTCGCCTGGCAAAGAAAATAGGACGATCCACTACTCGAGTTTCAAATTTCAAGTTTCCAGGTTCGCAACTGTTTAGAGGCGGATTCAGATGGCAACACTAAAAGATGTCCTCAATAAAATCCAAGCGGTAAAAAAGACCAAACAGATCACAAAGGCGATGAACATGGTTGCCGCCTCGCGATTGCGCGGGGCGCAGACCAAGATGGAGTCCTTTCGTCCCTACGCCGGCAAGTTTGCCGACGTTTTGGGAAGTCTGGCCGAAAGGGCCGGCGGGGAGGCCAACCCGCTGTTGGTGCCGCGCGAGAAAATAAAAAAGGTACACGTTCTTTTGTGCACATCCGATCGGGGTCTCTGCGGCGGTTTCAATTCCAATCTCATCCACAAAGCCGATGCTTTTTTGAAAGACAGGGCCGGGCAGGGAATCGATATTTCATTCACCGCTTTCGGCAAAAAAGGGCGTGACTGGTGTCGCAGCAGCAAACAGACCATGGTCGAGCAGCACATCGGCGTCGTCGGATCCACTTTCGGGTTCAACGTTGCAACAACCGCAGGCCGCAAGCTCGTGAATCTCTACCTCGACGGCTCTTACGATGAGGTGCACATAATTTATGCCGAATTCTTGAGCATGGCCAAGCAGATTCCGACGCTTAAGCAGTTGCTGCCGATACCGCCCATCACGCTGGCCGAGTCGGCCGGCGATGAAAATGCGCCATACATGGCCGAACACATTGCCGAACCGTCGCCCGAGGATCTGTTGGCTGAAATGCTGCCGCGAAATATTTACGTCCAAATTTACAGCGCGTTGCTCGAAACCTCGACCAGCGAACACGCAGCCCGCATGATGGCCATGGACAATGCCACCAAGGCGTGCAACGACATGATCGAAAATTTGACATTGGTTTACAACAAGGCCCGTCAGGCGGCGATTACGGCGGAATTGATGGACATCGTCGGCGGCGCCGAGGCTCTCAAAGGATAAGAACACCAATTTGCCTATATCGTTAACAGGAGGTCGTTTCGATGGGAGAAAACATTGGTAAGTTACTGCAGGTCATGGGACCGGTCGTCGACGTGGAGTTCGAGCAAGGCAAGCTGCCGTTCATCTACACCGCATTGACGATTACGAACCCGGCAATCGATGAGAGAGAGGACAACCTTGTCATCGAGGTCGCCCAGCATCTCGGCGACAACGTCGTGCGCTGCATCGCCATGGACGTTACCGACGGTCTGGTGCGCGGCATGCCGGTAAAGAATACGGGAAATCAGATCATGATGCCGGTCGGCGAAGCCGGCCTGGGACGCGTTCTAAACGTCGTGGGCCGTCCGGTGGACGGGCTGGGTCCTGTCAGCCAGGAGAAGATGATGCCGATTCACAGGGAGGCGCCCAAATTTACCGAACAGGACGTCACCGTGCGCGTGCTGGAAACCGGCGTCAAGGTCATCGACCTGCTGGTGCCTTTTCCCCGCGGCGGCAAGATGGGGATGTTCGGCGGCGCCGGCGTGGGCAAAACCGTTATCATGATGGAGATGGTGCATAACATCGCGATGCAGCACGGCGGTATTTCGGTGTTTGCGGGCGTTGGGGAACGGACCCGTGAAGGCAATGACCTTTATCACGAAATGAAAGACTCCGGCGTTCTTCCCAAAGCGGCGCTGATCTACGGTCAGATGACCGAGCCCCCCGGGGCGAGGGCCCGCGTGGCCCTTTCGGCTTTGACCGCCGCGGAATACTTTCGTGATGAAGAGGGTCAGGACGTGTTGATCTTCATCGACAACATTTTCCGCTTTACCCAGGCCGGTTCCGAGGTTTCGGCCCTCCTCGGCCGCATGCCGTCGGCGGTCGGCTATCAGCCGACCCTGGCCGTCGACCTGGGGGAACTTCAGGAGCGCATCACCTCCACCGACAAGGGATCGATCACGGCCGTGCAGTGCGTGTATGTGCCGGCGGACGACCTCACCGACCCGGCCCCTGCCACTACCTTCGCCCACCTGGACGGAACCGTGGTGTTATCCCGCCAGATCGCCGAACTCGGGATCTATCCGGCCGTCGACCCGCTCGACTCGACCTCCCGAATTCTGGATGCGAACTA